>CALMIQ010000541.1 GCA_937863965.1 uncultured Micropruina sp. | reverse complement strand
CTGCCGTGGTCCGACCGGTGTTCCCGCTGATGAACATGAGCGGACTGTACGTGGCCGACCGGGACGGGGCAACACCGAACCGCCGAGACGTGGATGGGTACTGTTGCCCGGTCCACGCGGCCGACCGGCTCAGCCGGCTGGTCGCTCGGCGGTCCGCCCTGGGGCACACCGCGGGACGCGGGCCGTCACAGCCCGGATTCGGCGGTGCGGACCAGGATGCGGTTGCACTCCTCACAGCGCAGCACCTCGTCCGGCGGCGCGATCCGGTAGCGGTTCAGGTCGGCGGCGGTCGCCTCCAGCTGGCAGCCCGAACAGCGCCGCCGCACCAGCGCCGCGGCCCCGGTGCCGCTCTTGGCCCGGATCCGGTCGTACAGCTCGATCAGCTCTCCCGGAATCTCGGACGCCGCGGCGGCCCGCTCCGCCGCGCGCTGCGCCAGCTCGGCGTCCAGTTCCGCGAACTGCTCGTCGCGGATCGCCAGCAGCGCCCGCAGCTCGGTCTCGCCCTCGCCGCGGGCGGCGACGATCTCGTCCCGCCCGGCGGTGGCCTCCTCGAGGCGCTCCATCAGCTCCAGCTCGACGTCCTCGAGGTCGCTGATCCGGCGCTTCAGGTGCTGGATCTCGTCGAGCAGGGCGTTCAGCTGCTTGGGGTCGGTCACCGCCCCGGAGTTCACCCGCTGCTGGTCGCGCTCCAGCCGCTGCCGGACGGGCACCAGGTCGGCCTCGGCCTTGGCGACGTCGCCCTCCAGGTCGCTGACCACCGTGTTGGCGGCGATCAACTGCTCGCCCTGCCGGCGGCGCACCTGCTGCTTCTCGGCGATCCGGGCGAGTTCCGGCAGCGAACGCCGCCGGTGCTCCAGCTGGGCGATCGCGGTGTCGATGGACTGCAGCCCCAGCAGCCTCGATTGAGCGGTGGCAGCAGCCTGCATGGCGACCTCCTGGAGTTGTGACCTCCGACTCTAGTGGGCCGTCCGGGCTCCCGCTCGATCGGGGCGCCGTCGCGGGGCTGCCTCCGCCGGCTCCGTGCATTTTGTCGACGGTACGGTCCACCGTCACCTCCCGCCGCCTGTGCCTGGGTGCCTCGACTCGTTACATTGACCCCCATGACCCTCCTGTACCTCGTTCGCCATGGCCAGACCCCGTGGACCGTGTCCGGCCAGCACACCTCCTACACCGATCTCGACCTGACGCCGCAGGGCGAGGAGCAGGCGCGGGCGCTGCGCGCGAAGCTCGACCCGAGCGAGTTCGGTCTGGTGCTGACAAGCCCCCGGACGCGGGCCCGGCGGACGGCGGAGCTGGCCGGTTTCACCGACTACGAGGTGACCGATGATCTGCAGGAGTGGAACTACGGCGATTACGAGGGCAAGACGTCGGTGGAGATCCGGGAGCAGCACCATCCGGGTTGGCGGTTGTGGTTCAACGGCGTTCCCAATGGGGAGAGCGCCGATCAGGTGCGGCGGCGGCTCAGCCGGGTGGTCCGCCGGGTCCGGGATTCGGGTGTGGACAAGGCGATCTGTTTCGGTCATGGGCACGCTTCCCGGGTGCTGGCGTTGTGCTGGCTCGACTTCCCGCTGATCTTCGGCCAGGCCTTCCCGGTCGAGGTCGCCAGCTTGTCCATCCTGGGACGCGAGAAGGAGTCCTGGGCCGTCCTGCGCTGGAACAGCTGAGCCGTGACCGACGGCACGACCGCCCCCGAGTCGGGCGAGGAGAAGCTGCCGAACCGGCAGACCCCGTTCTCACCGGCCTTCAAGGAGTTCATCCCGCAGGGCTGGGCGCCGTACTCCGACGAACTCCCGGACGCGCTGCCGGCGACCGCGTTCGCCGGCGTCCGGCGGGACGCGATCGGTGCCCAGTTCCCCGGCGACCGGCTGGTGATTCCCGCCGGCGAGTTGAAGGTGCGCTCCAACGACACCGACTATCGCTACCGGCCGCACTCGGCGTTCGCCCACCTGACCGGGCTGGGCACCGACCGGGAGCCCGGGGCGGTGCTCGTGCTGGAGCCCACCGACGACGGCCACGACGCGACGCTCTACTTCAAGCCGCGGGCGCCCCGCACCGACCCGGAGTTCTACTCCGACGCCCGCTACGGCGAGATGTGGGTGGGCCAGCGGGAGTCACTGGCCGAGATGGAGGCGCTGACCGGGCTCGCCTGCGCGCCGATCAGCCAGCTGCCGGACGCCCTGGCCAAGAACGCCGGCGCCACGCGGGTGCTGATCGTCGCCGACGCGGACGCCGAACTGACCGCCGCGCTGCAGGCCCAGCGGACGACCGTCGGCGCCGAGGCCGATGCGGCGTCCGATCAGCGGCTGAGCGTGGCGCTCAGCGAGTTGCGGCTGGTCAAGGACGCCTTCGAGGCCGACCAGATGCGGGCCGCCTGCGAGGCGACCGCGGACGGCTTCGAGGCGGTGGTCGCATCGCTGCCGGACGCCGTCCGCCGGGGACGCGGCGAGCGCTGGGTGGAGGGGGTGTTCGGACTGTACGCCCGGCACGCCGGCAACGCGGTCGGCTACGACACCATCGCGGCGTCCGGTGACCACGCCAACACGCTGCACTGGATCGGCAACGACGGCGACCTGCGGCCCGGCGACCTGCTGCTGCTGGACGCCGGCGTCGAACTGGACAGCCTGTACACCGCCGACATCACCCGCACCCTGCCGGTCTCCGGCCGGTTCTCCCCCGCCCAGCGGAAGGTGTACGACGCGGTGCTGGCGGCGCAGCAGGCCGGGATCGCCGCCGCCCGCCCGGGGGCGAAGTTCTCCGACGTGCATGCCGCCGCGATCCGGGTGATCGCCGAACACCTGCATGCCTGGGGGTTGCTGCCGGTCGGCGTCGAGGAGTCGCTGAACCCCGAGACCGGCGGGCACCATCGCCGCTGGATGGTGCACGGCACCTCGCACCACCTCGGCATCGACGTCCACGACTGCGCCCAGGCCCGCCAGGAGCACTACCGCGAGGGCACCCTCACGCCGGGCATGGTGATCACCGTCGAGCCGGGGCTGTACTTCAAGAGCACCGACCTGCTGGTGCCCGAGGAGTTGCGCGGCATCGGCGTCCGGATCGAGGACGACGTGCTGATCACCGCCGACGGCTGCGAGATCCTCTCCGCCCGGCTGCCGCGCACCGCGGAGGCCGTGGAGGCCTGGATGGCCGGCATCCTGGGCGACTGAGCCCGTCGATCAGGCCGTTCCCCCGCTGGAGACCCAGGAGCCGATCGGCTGCTCGGGCAGGTCCTCGTCGGTCTCCTCGACGCCGCAGACGACCAGGCCGCGGGCCTGGTAGTTCGCCAGCGCGGCCGGGCCGTCCAGGGTGCAGGTGTGCACCCAGACCCGCGCCACGGCGGGCAGCTCGAACCGGTCGGCCAGCGTCCACGCCGCCCGGACGCCGTGCTCGAGCAGGCGTCCGCCGAGTCGCCGGCCCATCGCCCAGTCGGCCAGGCCGAAGTAGCGGATCTCGACGTGGGTGCCGTCGTCGTGCCGGGCCGGCTGCAGGTGCAGATAGCCCAACGGCAGACCGTCGCCGTAGAGGATCCAGAACTCGGTGCCCGGCACCGCGAGCTCCTCGACCCACCGCTCGCGTGACCAGCTGAGCCGATCGATCCAGTACCACGGGCCGCCGATCACCCCGTAGAGGAACCGGGCGTACTCGGGCGGGACGTCCGTGGCCCGGTCGAGGCGGACGCCGAACGGCAGCGGCCGCGCCGGATCGGCCGGGGCGCTGAGCATCTCCAGCGTGGTGGTGACGACCTTCATGCTGGTCTCCTGCCTGCCGGGCCGATCGGGTCGCTCCACCCTAGGGGTTCGGGCCGGGACCAGGAGTGGTCCTGTCGCCGGAGCGGACCGCGGCCTACGATTACTGCGGCTCGGCAAGGGAGAAGGCCCATGACTTCATCGGATCAGGGCGGCTGGGGCGCGACGGCCGCCGCGGCGGACCAGCGTGAATCGCCCTACGTCCCGCCCGAGTGGACGTGGGCGCGCTACCACGCCGGCGAGCGGCTGCCGTCCGACGATCTGGCGGACGCGGTGGCCGCGGCGAAGGCCGGCGACGGCTACCTGTGGCTCGGCCTGCACAACCCGTCCCAGGCGACCATGAGCAGCCTCGGCGCCCACCTGGGCCTACACGAGCTGGCGATCGAGGACGCCGTCCACGGCCACCGCCGCTCGAAGCTGGAACGGTTCGACGACCACCTCTTCTTCGTGGTGTCCACCGTCGCCTACCAGGAGCGGGCCACCGATGCGCAACCCGAGATCGTCACCACCGGCGAGCTGATGATCTTCCTCGGCGACTGGTTCGTGATGACCTCGCGGCACAGCGGGCCGTCCCGGATGCCCGAGGTGCGCGCCCAGGTCGAACAGAAGTCCGAGGACATGCCGCGCGGGCCCTCCCGGGTGCTGTACGCCTGCCTGGAGGTGGCGATCGACGACTTCGAGCGGGTGGCACAGCAGATGGAGGACGACGTCGAGGACTGCGAGCAACTGGTCTTCGACGATCGCAGCCGTCCCGATGTCGAGCGTCCGTACCAGATCAAGCGCGAACTGATCGAGTTCCGTCGCTGCGTGGCGCCGCTGTGCGCGCCGCTCACCGCCCTGTACACCCGCGAGTTCGATCAGATCCACGACAACGCCAAGCCGTACTTCCGCGAGCTCGCCGAGCGGGTGCAGGCCGTCCGGGAGACGGTGCTGGCGCTGGAGGATCAGCTGACCAACATCCTGCAGGCGGCGCTGGCCCGGGCCAGCCTCGCCGACAACCGCGACATGCGGAAGATCTCGGCGGCCGTCGCGATCGTCGCCGTGCCCACCACGCTGGGCGCCGTCTACGGCATGAACTTCGACAACATGCCCGAGCTGCACTGGGAGTACGGCTACTTCGCGGTGCTCGGCGTGAGCGGGCTGGCGATGATCGTGCTCTACCTGCTGTTCCGGAAGTTCCGCTGGCTGTGAGGATCGGCCGCGAGCGCCGGTGCGGGCTCGGCCGGTCGGTAGCAGCACCAGGTGCCGATCGTCACCGATTCCCTCAGGTGCGCACCCAACGCCGGATGCGCCACGGTGATCCTGGCCAGCGCGTCGTGGATCCGCGCCGAGACGGTCTTGCGTGCCCGCTCCACCTCGTCGCCCAGCCGGCGATCGCGTCCATGGAGCCCGGAGGCGCCGGCGAGTTCGTGGCGCAGGGCCGCGAGTTCGCCGCTCGCCGCCTCGGACGCCGCCGGGTCGCCCCGCTGGTCGGCGTCCTCGAGTCGGACGGTGAGTTCGTCGAGCCGGCGTCGATAGGCGCGCTTGGCCTCGTCGTCGAGGACGGGATCCGAACCGTGGGTGGGTCCGGCCCGGCCGAGCAGCGCGTGGACGTGGACCGGCTGGCCCGGCGCGGCCAGCAACCGGGCCAGGTCGTGCAGACCCTTGGCGTCCGGTAGGTGCGCCTCGGCCCCGCCATAGTCCAGCCGCCAGGTGGCGCCGTCCCTGCGCAGCCAGGTCTCCGGTCGCCGGCCGGTGAGTGCCTCGGCCGCCCGGTCGGCCAGCCGTGCCCAGGCCGGCGCGCCCAGGCGGCTGGCCTGTTCCGCGGCGGCCCGAAGCCGGAAGCCGGCCGCCTCGTCGTCGCCGACCCGGGCCGCGGTGATTCCCAGGTAGTAGTCGACCGGGCCGTAGTAGCTGGCGCAGCCGCCGACGACGGCGTGGCCGCCGCCGTACGGCAGCAGCCGGTCGTGGATCGCCCGGCACTGCTCGACCGTGCCACGGACGGCGAACGCCGCCGCCGCGGCCACCCGGGATTCGAGGTCGTGGGCGGGCGGCAATGCGCTGAGCGGCAGTCGTCGCAGCGCGTCGACGTGGTCGTCATCGCCGGCCAGCACCCTCAGCACCGGCGCGATCGCCGCGACCGGATCGTCCGGCGGCAGCGGCGGCAGCACGACGGGTCGGCCGAGCACGGCCAGGCTGATCATCAGCGTGCCGTAGCAGCCGATGGCGTCCGGCACCCCGATCCGTTCGCCGATCGCCAATGCCTCGGAGGCCAGCCGTTCCGCGCGGTCGAGATCTCCCGTCACGGACGCCAGGGTCGCGCGTCGGGACAACGCTGCCCACCGGCCGCGGAGGTGACCGAGCCGTTCGAACAGCTCGGTCGCTCGGCGCAGCGCGACCACACCGCCCGGATCGCCCAGTTCGAGCAGGGCCGCGGCCCGCAGCCCCTCGGCCTCGGCGCGCAGCTCCGCATCGCCGGCCGCCTCGGCGGCCGTGATCAGTTCGGCGATCACCGGCAGTCGGACGCCGGCCGTACCCGGTCGCCAGACGACGTCGTGCCGGGCCAGCAGCGCGGTGGCCAGGGCCGCCGGGTCGGCCGCGACCAGCGCCAGCGACACGGCACGCTCGGCGACCCGGGTCGGCTCCGCCGGATCGTCGTCCACGGCACCGGCATGGACCAACTCCCTGGCCAGCGCGGCGTGCAGCCGGGCCTGCAGCGCCGGGTCCGCGTCGCTGTCGGCGCCGTCCAACTGCTCGATCGCGCGCCGGAGGGTGGCGATGTTGTCGTCCACGGCGGTTCCGGAGCGAATCTCGAGCGCGGCCATTCCGAGGGCGGCACGGCCGGCCGCGACCGGATCTCCGGTGGCGGCCACCTGCCGCAGCAGCTCGGCCGCCCCACCGGGGTCTCCCGCCCGGCGACGGGCCGAGGCCAGCGCCAGCAGCACCTCCGACCGGTCGGCGGCATGCTTCTCGGTGAGCCGCAGCGCGAGTTCGAGGTAGCGGACGGCTTCATCATGGCCGAACCGTTGGGTCGCCTCGTCCGCCGCACGCCGGGCGCACGTCCGGGCCCGGTCACGGACGGCCTCGCCGCCGGCCAGGAAGTGGCTGGTCAGCCGTCCGGCCGGGATCGGCTCCGCGCCCAAGGTGCCGATCGCCGCGCGCGCCTCGCCGATCGCGGCATGCAACTCCGTCCGCCTGGTCGCTCCCAGCCCCATGGTCAGCACCGACGGGTAGAGATCGTGGACGAACGCCCAGCCCTGCCCGTCCGGCAGAGGCCGAAGGACCCGCGCGAGCACCGCCTCCTCGGCCGCGGCGCGGACCTGCGCCTCGGGCAGGGCGAGCACCCGGACGAGCACCTCGACCGGCGCCTCCCGTCCGACCAGGGCGGCCACCTCGAGGACCCTCGACGTGGCCGGCGCGAGCCGGGCCAGCCGTGCCCGGAGGGCATGGGCGACACTGTCCGGGACCGTTCGCGACCAGCCGCCCTGCGCAACGGCGAGCCGGGTGAGTTCGCGGACGAAGAGCGGGTTGCCGCCGGATCGCTCCCGGACGGCGCCGGCCAGCTCCGTGGCCGCCCGGGTGCCCTGGATGCCGGTGATCAGCTCGGCGACGGCAGCGACGTCCAGGCCCGCCAGTGGCACCGTGCCCACGTCCGCGGCCAGGGCGCGCAGCGGCTCGCCGGCCTCGTCGTCCCGAAAGGCACCGAGCAGGAGAACGGGCACTCCGCCGAGCCGGCGAGCCAGGTGGGCGAGCAGCCCCACCGACCCCGCGTCGGCCCACTGCAGGTCGTCGATCGCCAGCTGGAGGGGCACCGCGGCCCGCCGCTCCAGCTCCGCGGCCACGGCCTCGTACAACTCGAACGACCCGTGCTCGGCGCCGGCCGAACCGTCGCCGTCCTCGAGCAGCCTGCGCCGGAGCCAGGGGTCGATCGGGTGATCGGTGGCCAGCGAGCGCAGCAGCCGCGTCCACGGCCACAGCGGCGGCGCGCCCGGCTCGGGCGTGCAGGGGGCCGTGTGCACGCGCATGCCGGCGTCCGTGGCCATCACGGCCGCCGCCGACAACAGGGCCGACTTCCCGATCCCCGGCTCGCCGCTGATCAACAGCAGGCGACCCCGGCCGGCCCGGACGGCGGCGACCGCCGCCGCCAGCTCGTCCAGCGCCGGTTCGCGGCCGACCAGGCCGTACCCTGCCACGGCCTCCATCATCGATCCGTCAGACCCGCAGGTCCAGGAACAGGCTCATCGCGCCGGGCGTCTCGATCCGCCGCATCCTGCCGAACCCGGCCTCGCGGGCGATCTCGGTCAGCCGGGCGGCCCCGGCGAACGTGCCCAGCGGATCGTCGGCCCCAGGCCCGCGCTGGGACAGTGCGTTCGGCGTGCAGACCAGCGCGGAGACCGCGTAGAACATCCGGCCGGCGGGGTTGAGGTTCTCGGCGACGGTGTCGGCGGCCGCGTTCTCACACACCAGGACGGCACCCCCGGGGGCCAGCACCGATCGCGCCGCCCGGAGCGCCGCGACGGGATCGCCGAAGTCGTGCAGCGAGTCGAAGTAGGTGATCAGCGCGTAGCCGGAGCCGGGCGGGTCGGTCGCCGCGGCGACCTGGAAGCTGACCCGGTCGGCCAGGCCGGCCCGCTCGGCTCGGCTGCTCGCCTCCGCAACGGAGCGGGCGTGGTAGTCGATCCCGATGGCGCGCGCGCCGGGGTGGTGGCCCGCGATCGTCAGGGTCGGGAACCCGAACCCGCAGCCGACATCCAGCACGGTTCCACCGGCGTCCAGGGCCGGGGCGATGCCCTCCATGGCGTCGACGGCGGCGGCGATGAGTTCCGCCGGGAGAGTGGCCCGGGTGAGCCGGTCGGCACCGTGCCAGTGACGAAAGTCGCGCTCGTCCCAGCCGAGCCCGCCGTCTCCCGCGATGGCGTCGCCGAGCGCGTCGTGGTGCTCGGCCATCGAGATCAGCATCTCGGTGCAGGCACCGACGATCGCGCCGCCCGGCGCGTCGAGCAGGGCGATCGCGACCGGCTCGGGGAGGGCGAACCGGTCCTGGTCCGGGCCCGTGGTGCCCGGGTGATGGCTGAGGTACCCGGCCGCGGCCTGCGACCGCAACCATTCGCGCAGCAGCGGTGCGGCCACGCCCGTCCGTGCGGCGAGGTCGGCGACGCTGACCGGGCCGGTCCCGCGCAGCGCCGGCCAGATGCCGGCGCGCAGCCCCAGATCGGTGAGCAGGACGCCGAGCGAGCCGCCGAGTTCGCCCATCAGCTGAGCGATCACCGCCTCGACGGCTTCGGCAGTGTCCGTCGGGTTGGGCCTGGTCTGGTCGGTCATGGTGAGTCCTCCTTCGGATCAACGGACGGATAGCGGGCTGTGGACGGCGTGCACCGTGGGCAGTCGGTCGGCCCACGGGTGGACGTCCTCGAGCTGGGCGGCGAGCCGGATCAGGGTGGCCTCGTCCCCGAACCGGCCGAGCAGGTGGACGCCGATCGGCAGCCCGTCGGCGTTCCAGCTCATCGGGACGGACATCGCCGGATTCCCGGTCAGGTTGGCGACCACGCCCGCGTACGCGACGGTTCGCCCGCCGCGTTTCAGGGCCCGGTAGGGATCGTCCGGGGTCGAGGTGATCCAGCCGACCTCCGCCGGCGGCGCCGACAGCGTCGGGGTGAGCTGTGCGTCGTACCCCTCGAAGAAGCCGGCGACGCGGCGTCCGAACCGTTGGGTCGTCTCGACCGCACCGAGGTAGGCGGCGGCGCCGACCCGGCGGCCGGCCTGCCAGTAGGCCCAGGTCAGCGGTTCGAGTTCATCGCGGCCGGGTTCGCGCCCGCGCTGCCGGATCCAGTAGTCGATGATCCAGGCGGAGGCGGCGTCGAAGAGGGTGCCGATCGCCCCGCCGACCTCCTCGGTCAGGCCGGGCAGGTCGGCCTCGACCAGCTCGTGGCCGCACCCGGCGAGCACCTCCACCGCTTCGGCGACCGCGGCGGCGCAGTCGGGATCGGCCGGGCGTCCGTCGGCCCGCCGGGTGCTCCAGGCGATCCGCAGCCGGCCGGGGGCGGCGCCGACCTCGTCCGCGAGCGGGCGGGCCAGCGGTGGTGCCGGATAGGGGTCGCCGGCGTCGGGGCCGGCGACCGCGTCGAGCAGGGCGGCGCTGTCCCGGACGGTCGGGGTGAGGGCGTGCTCGACCGCCATCCCGTTCAGCACGTCGCCGTACAGCGGGCCGAGCGGCACCCGGGCGCGGGTCGGCTTGAGCCCGAACAGGCCACATGCGGACGCCGGGTAGCGCAGCGATCCGCCCAGGTCGTTGCCGTGCGCGGCGGGAACCATCCCCGCCGCGACCGCCGCCGCCGAACCGCCGCTGGAGCCGCTGGTGGAGTGCCCGAGCGACCACGGGTTCCGGGTCGGGCCGTGCAACGCGGGCTCGCAGGCCGGCAGCAGGCCGAACTCCGGGCTGTTGGTCCGGCCCAGGATGATCAGCCCGGCCCGCTCGAGCCGATGCACGAGTTCGCTGGTGACGGTCGACACGTTGCCGGCCAGGAACCGGCTGCCCTCGGTGAACGGGTCACCGGCCCGTTCGGCGACCAGGTCCTTCAGCAGGTACGGCACCCCGGCCAACGGACCGCCCGGCCGATCCGCGGCACGCGCCAGGGCACGGTCGCAGTCGGTGGAGACGACCGCGTTGAGCAGTGGATTGACTGCCTCGATGCGAGCGATCGCCGCCTCGACGAGCTCGGTCGCGGTGACGTCGCCGCGACGGACCTGCTCGGCCTGGCCGACGGCGTCCAGGAGCGCGAGATCGGTCTGCGTGGAGAAGGTCATCGCGGCACCGCCAGCGGGACCGGCGCGCGCAGCACGGCATGGACGACCCGGCGATAGCCCGCGAGCAACGCCGCGGGCTGCCCGGAGTAGGTGTACGAACCGAGGAACATCGGGCCCTCCTTGGGTTGGCATGAACGACTACCCAATCGGGCGCGAGATCGGATCTCGCGGAGCGCGAGACCGGATCGTCGGGACATCGGCGGCACCCGCCGGCCGGCCACTATCCTCAGCGGGGTGAGCGCACCTACGAAGACGAAGGTGGTCCTCGACGAGTCGAAGATCCCCACCCACTGGTACAACATCGTCGCCGACCTGCCGGAGGCGCCGCCGCCCCCGCTGCATCCCGGCACGAAGCAGCCGCTGACGCCGGCGGATCTGGAGCCGCTGTTCCCGATGGGCCTGATCGCGCAGGAGGCCAGCACCGAGCGTTGGATCGAGATTCCGCAGGCGATCCGCGACATCTACCGGCTGTGGCGTCCGTCGCCGATGATCCGGGCCTGGCGGCTGGAGCAGGAGCTCGGCACCACCGCGCGGATCTACTACAAGTACGAGGGCGCCTCGCCGGTCGGTTCGCACAAGACCAACTCGGCGGTCGCCCAGGCGTACTTCAACGCGCAGGCCGGACGCACCAAGCTCACGACCGAGACCGGTGCCGGCCAGTGGGGTTCGGCGCTGGCGTTCGCCTGCGACGTGTTCGACCTGGAGTGCGAGATCTGGCAGGTCCGCTCGTCGTATGAGGGCAAGCCGTACCGGCACGTGCTGATGGAGACGTTCGGCTCGACGGTTCACTCGTCGCCTTCCGAGCTGACCCAGGCCGGGCGATCGTTCCGGGAGCGGTTCCCCGACACCAGCGGCTCACTCGGCATGGCGATCTCCGAGGCGATCGAGGTCGCCGCCGGCGACCCCAACGCGTCGTACTCGCTCGGCTCGGTGCTCAACCACGTGCTGCTGCACCAGACCGTGATCGGCCAGGAGGCGCTGCTGCAGCTGGCCGAGTTCGGCGAGGACCAGGCGGACGTCGTCTACGGCTGCGCCGGCGGCGGCTCGAACCTGGGCGGGCTGGCGCTGCCGTTCCTGCGCGAGAACCTGGACGGCCGGACGTCGACCCGGCTCGTCGCTTGCGAGCCGAAGGCTGCGCCGTCGCTGACCGAGGGCGAGTACCGCTACGACTTCGGCGACACGGCCGGCATGACGCCGCTGCTGAAGATGTACACGCTGGGCCCCGACTTCGTGCCCGACCCGGTGCACGCCGGCGGACTGCGCTACCACGGCATGGCGCCGCTGATCAGCTTCGTGAAGCACCTCGGCCTGCTGGACGCCATCAGCGTCAAGCAGCGCGAGGCGTTCGCCGCCGGCGTCCTGTTCGCCCGGACCGAGGGGATCGTTCCGGCGTCCGAGTCGAACCACGCCATCGCCGGCGCCCTGCGCGAGGCCCGCCGGGCCGCCGAGGACGGCAGCTCACCGGTGATCGTGATCGGCGTCTCCGGCTCGGGCCAGCTCGACCTGCCCGCATACTCGGAGTTTCTCGCCGGAGACATGGCCGACAGCTGAGAACCTCTCTCCGGTGTCGAGCTTGTCGATCCAAGCGCGCCCGCGCCCCGTTCGGTTGGTCAGTCCTCCGACATGGCGGCTTCTTCCCATTGCCAACGACGGCGCATCTCGCGGCGCAGCGGCCCGAAAACGCGGACGCCGAGCTGCTTTGCGGCCAACCCGTCCGCGAGCTCCTCCCCCAAGCGAATTGACGCAACATGCCCGAAAGCCCGACCGAGCTCCCAATGCCCCCGAGCCACTTCACGACTGGAAAGCGCCGACGGTGCGTTGCCGAAGCGCTGCTGCGCCAGCAGCCGCCACGCTTCGGTGTCAGTGCCGTACCGCTCGCCCAAGCGTCCCCGGACGTCGATGTCAGGTCCGTTCCAGGTCGCCGAAATCAGTGCACCGTGGGGAGCGCGCTCCGGAGCGGCGTTGCTGACCACGCAGGTGTGGATCGAAACCCGCGGCGACAAGGGCCAGAACTGAACCCCTGTGTGCTGCGTGGGCGCTTCGGGAGCGGCGAACCACGAGCAACTCCACTCGAGTGGGCCGTGCTGCACGTCGGCTTCCCGGGGGCTGATCACGAAATCCGCGGCAACCGGCCCACTGGTGGTGTCAAGCAGCCAGGAATCCGACCCGCGAGTCACCCGGTCGACGTTGACCCCGCAGGTGACTCGGACGCCCTGCGCAAGAAGGCGGACCAGGTCGGCCATACCACCAGCGAAAAGGGCGCCGGACCCGCCGAGCCAGGCTTCGGCGATGTCGTTCGTCCGGTTGAACATCGCCGAGCTGTCCACACTCATGGAGAGCGCCCGATACACCGTGGTGAGGGCGGGACGATCCTCACCCAGCACCTCAGCCCACGGTCGATCCGGGTGCACCGACAGCGTCATGGCGGCGAAGTCGCCCAGCCCACCCAGCTCCTCGGCCACTTCGTCAAAGGGGGTCTCGTGCGGTGTGAACAACCGCGCTTCCTCCAGGTCCACAGGCCCCGTGGACCCCTGCAGGAGGGGCGTCCCCAGGGGCCGGAGCAGCGGCAGGTACTCCGCAGGATCACAGACCTCCTCGAGGGAACCGCCCGGCGCCACGTGGAACCCCAGGTCCAACACGAACCCGTCCTCGACGATCGAGCGGCAAGCACCGCCCGGTTGTGGGTTCCGGTCAAGGACCACCACCTCGAACCCGTAGACCGCCAATCGGCGGGCAGCCGCAAGGCCGGCCAGGCCAGCCCCGACCACCGCCACCTTCCCGCGTTGTCCACGCCCCCGCCCAAACCAACCCATCGCCACCTCCGCTGGGACGCGAACCGGTACCTCGACACGAGTCTGCCGGCCTACGCGGAGTACCTCGCGGGAGACACGGCGGACAGCTGAGACCTTCCCGCTGGGTGACGAAATCAACAGCTCCTTACGATTGGCCCCACAGTAAGCTTCTTTCAGATTCGAAGGAGGCATCGTGTCGACCGCAACGCTGAGCAGCAAGGGCCAGGTGACCATCCCCAAGGACGTCCGCGATGATCTCGGCCTCACCACCGGGTCGAAGATCATGTTCGTCAAGGTGTCTGAGGGTCAGTATCGGCTCGTGCCGCGCACCGGCGGGGTCGATGATCTGATCGGCATGCTGCACGACCCGACGGCGCCCGTGCTGACGATCGACGAGATCGACGACGCGATCGCCGAGGGCGGGGCGGCCAGCGGTCTGCGAGGGTTGCCGGAGGATCGGCCGTGAGTGGTTCCCGATCCCGGCTCACCGGAATCGACACCAACGTCCTGCTCCGCGTCCTGCTGCAGGACGACCCCGTCCAGGGCCCGATCGCCGCGCGGTTCTTCCGCGAACTGGGCACGGACTCCCCCGGCTTCATCACCCAGGTGACGCTCGCGGAGACCTACTGGGTGTTGGCCCGCGCGAAGCGGCTGCCGCCCGCGACCTGCCTCGCCGTCATCCGGCGCCTGGTCGAGACCGAGGTACTCGAGTTCGACGACGGTGAGGGCGTCGTCCGCGCACTCAGCCTCGCCGAGGCCGGCGCGGACTTCGCCGATGCGCTCATCCAAGGAGCCATGGAGTTGTTCGGCGTGGACGAGACAGTCACCTTCGACCGGGCCGCCGCCGAGCGCCTCGGCTGGACGCTGCTCGACGCCTGACCTCATCAGTCCCTCCACCGGCCCGGCACGGGGCCGTCTATACAGTGAGGCCATGGCGACCGTGGGCGTGCTGATCTCTTCGCTGATCAACGCACTGATCATCGGCTGGCTGGCCCGGCGCCTGCTCGGAACCCCCGTCGGCTGGCCGCGCACCCTGGCGCTGTCGCTGATCGTCAACGCCGCCACCGCCCCGCTGCTGACCTGGGCGCTGCCCCAGCTCGGCGTCCATGAGGTCCTCGAATGGAACCCGGACGCCGGCGCCGCCGTGCTGGTGATCATCCTGTTCGGCGCCTGGATGATCGCCATCGAGGTCGGCCTGCTGGCGATCGGTGAGGCGATCGTGCCCACCGGGAGCCTGCCCGGGCCGGTCGAGCTGGTCCGTTCGCTGCCGCAGCGGTGGCGGCGCGGACGCCGCTACGCCGCCATCGTGCGCATCCTGGTCCGCCGCGGGCTGCGCCGCTATCTGCGGCCCGGCGTCCGGATCGGCGGCGAGGACGCCCGGACGGCCCGCGCGCTGCGTGACGCACTGACCGACGGCGGGGTGACCTTCGTCAAGCTCGGGCAGATGCTGGCCACCCGGCCCGATCTGCTGCCGGCGGTCTACATCCGGGAGCTGTCGACGCTGCACAGCGACGTCCCCGCCGAGCCGGCGGCGGGCGTCCGGGCGGTGATCGAACACGAGCTGGGCGCATCCCCCGACGAGTTGTTCGCCGATTTCGACGACGAGCCGCTGGCGGCGGCCTCCGTCGGGCAGGTGCATCGGGCGACGCTGAGCTCCGGCAAGGCGGTCGTGGTCAAGGTGCAGCGTCCGACCGCCCGGGCCACCGTCACCGCCGATCTCGACATCGTCAACCGACTGGCCGCGCTGGCCGAACGGCGCACCGGCTGGGGCCGGGCGCTGGGCACCGTCGACCTGGCCGCCGGCTTCGCCCGCTCCCTGGACGAGGAGCTCGACTACCGGATTGAGTTGCGCAACCTCGTCGCCTGCGGCTCCGGCCCGATCGTGGTGCCGCGGCCACATCCGGCGTTCTCGTCGGCCCGGGTGCTGACGATGGACGCCCTGGACGGCGTCCCGCTGTCGCGCGCCCCCACCGAACTCGATGCGCTCGATCCCGCGACGCGCCGCCGTCTGGCCGAGGAACTGCTGCTGGCGGTGTTGCGGCAGCTGCTGGTCACCGGCATCTTCCACGCCGACCTGCACGGCGGCAACGTGATGCTGCTGCGCGACGGACGGCTGGCGCTGCTCGACTTCGGCTCGGTGGGGCGGATCGACGCCACGGCCCGCACCTCGCTTGCGCTGCTGCTGCTCGCCCTCGACCGGCAGGACGGCGCCGCGGCGACGTCCGCGCTGTGCGACCTGTTGATCGCGCCACCCGCACTGGACGAGCGGGCCCTGGAGCGCGAGGTGGCCGAGTTGATCATGCGGTTCGGCGGCGGGCTGCCGCTGAACGACACCATCGTCGACCTGTTCGAGGTGGTGGTCCGGCACGGCCTGCGGGTACCCGGCCAGATCGCCGCCGCGTTCCGGGCGCTCGGCGCCGTGGAGGGCACGCTGCGGCTGCTCGACCCGCACCTCGACCTGGTCGCCCTGGCCCGCGACCTCACCCCGAAGCTCACCTCCGACGGCCTGGCCATCCCCGGCACCGACGACCTGAGAGACCTGATCGCCGCCAACCTGCCCGCCCTGCAGCGCCTGCCGCGGCGGCTGGTCGGCATTGCCGAACGGCTCGAGGCGGGCACGCTCGCGGTCCGCGTCCACGGTCTCGGCGAGGCGGGCGAGCGCCGCTTCCTGACCGGACTGATGCACCAGATCGTGCTGGTGGTGCTCGCGGCGACCGCGGCCGCCTGCGGCGTGGCCCTGACGCTCAGCGAGCTCGGCCCGCAGCTGACCCCGGTGCTGCGGGTGTCCACCTTCGGCGGGCTCACCCTGCTGCTGTTCGCGTTCGTCCTCGGCTGCCGGGCCCTGGTGCTGGTGTTCCGCGGCCGCGAGCCCTGAGCCGCACGCCCGGGTACGAATCGCGGCGACACCCGAAGCAGGGCATTCCCAGCGACACCACCGCGGCCCACCCGTTCACCCCTTCAGGCGAGCGGTTGAAGATTGCGCCACACGGCGAACAGCACCGCCACCACGCCGACCGCCACCCACCAGCGATCCGGACGCCCGCGCAGCACGCGCGGCGGGCGGACGGCGCGGCCGCCCAGCGCCTCGACCGTCCACAGCAACCCGAGCACGGCCAGGCCCACCAGTCCGACGACGACGAACTGGTTCGCCGCCCACGCCCCGGCCAGGTCGCCGCCCAGCAGCGCCATGCCGACGTGGGTGCCGCCGCACAGCGGGCACAAGGTGCCGGTCAACGACCGCCACGGACAGGGGATGCCCAGCCCGGTGGTCGCCGCGAGCGCGCTCAGCCCGAACCCGACCGCACCGAACACGGCCAGCGACCGCAGTCCGCGAAGCGCATCGAAGGCGCGCGCGGGAACCGTTTCGGACGACATGACGCCATTATCGCCACCGACATGGACGGCAACGGCGGCACTGCGCCCGCATCGCCGTAGGATCGGTGCACCTGATCTCGAACCCAGGAGAGACACGTGAGCAACCAGACGTGGAACAACGACCCCAATAAGCCGGAAGGCTCCGGCGACGGCCAGGAGCCGGGCGGCGACAATCCGCCCAGCTACTCGGCCCCCGACCAGGGTGCCCCGGCACCCGGGTACGGCCCGCCCGGGTGGGACGCCCAGTCCTCCCCCGCCGCCCCCAGCGGGCCCAGCGGCGCGGACGCCCCGGCGGCCGGCGGCTACCAGCCGCCGAGCTGGGACGCCGGCCAACCGGCCGCCCCGAGCGGCTCCAGTGGCGCCGACGCACCCCAGGGCGGCGGCTACCAGCCGCCCGGCTACGGGCAGGGCTATTCGGCGCCCAGCGGCGGCGATCCGGCCTCGTCCGGCTACGGCGGCGCCCCCGGCTACGGCCAGGTGCCCAGCACCCCCGACCAGAGCTTCGGCCAGACCCCGTCCTATGGCGCGCCGACCCAGGACCCCTACGGTCAGCAGCCCCCGGCCTACGGTCAGCAGCCGCCCGCCCAGGGTGGTTACGACCCGAACGCGGGCGGCGGCTACGGTCAGGCGCCCTACGGCGGTGCTCCGTACGGCAACGCTCCGCAGCAGGGTGGCTACGACCCGAACGCCCCCTACAGTGCACCGTCCCCGTACGGCGCACCGACGCCCTACGGCGGCGGCTACCAGCCGAACCCGTACGCACCGTCCGGTCCGGTGCTGGCGACCTGGGGACGCCGGGCGATCGGCGGCCTGATCGACTTCGTCGTGCCGGGCATCATCATCGGCATCCTGATCGGCATCGTGCTGCCGAACGGTGGCTACGGCGCCAACCTGCTGTCGACCGTGCTGGCCGTCGGCTGGTGGGTCTACAACACCGGCTACCGGGTGGCGACCACCGGCTACTCCTTCGGCCACAAGATCGGCAAGGTCCGGGTGGTGATGGAGGACACCGGCCAGACGCCGCCCCAGAACACCGCGATCCTGCGGGCCGCCGCCCACTTCCTCGACTCGCTGGTGTGTGCCCTTGGCTTCCTGTTCCCGCTGTGGGACGCCAAGAAGCAGACCTTCGCCGACAAGATCGCCAAGACCGTGGTCATCGACGAGCAGCACGTCCAGCGCTGACCCGACATCGACCCAACGAAAGGGCCGCCCGACGGGGCGGCCCTTTTCGTATCCTGAGGTCTCCGTGCCCGCAGTCCGCGATGCCGGGGGCCCGGCGAGCGACGCGGGTCAGTTGTCGCCGCGCGGGGTGCGGCCCTCCTGCTCCGGGACGTCCGGCTCGCCGGACGGAACCCGACCGATGCCGTCCGAGGCGCCGTACTCACCGTAGGGGCGGTGCGGCTGGCCGGCCTCCGGAGCCTGGGCATCGGGGGTCTGCGCGGACGGCTGCTGGCTCGCCGACGGCGGCGCAACCGGGTAGCCGGCCTGCCCGGGGACGCCGTAGGGCGGCTGCGCCGGGTACTGACCCGGTGCCGGCTGGGCGGGGTACGGCTGGGCCGGCCCGGCCTGTCCCGGGTACTGAGCGGGGTAGGCCGCCGGGCCCGGCTGACCCGGATACGGGGGCTGCCAGGGCTGCGGGGCGTTGCGCGGGTCGAAGGCGGCCGCCCGGGCGCCGGGCATGGTGGCCAGCAGCTCCCGCGCCTGGGCCGCCACTTTGTGCTCGCACAGCAGTTGGTAGCTGGCCGCCAGGGTCTGGCTGATCGAGTTGAAGTCCCGCTTGCCCCGGGACGCCGCGTAGCCGATGCCGGCGAAGGCGATGCCGATCAGGATGCCGATCAGCAGCGCCCCCGGCAGCAGCACCAGCGGGTTCGTCTGCGGCTGCAGGAACCACAGGATGAAGGTCACCATCAGGCCGGTCGACACGCCGCTCTGCAGTCCCCGGACCAGCACGGTTCCCCAGTTGCGGCGTCCGGTCACGCGTTCCACCGACTTCAGGTCGGTGCCGACGATCGCCAGATTCTGCACGGCGAATTTGGCGTCGGCGAGGAAGTCCACCGCTGCCTGTATCTGCGCGTAGCTGTCGTAGACACCCACCGACTGCGGGTACTCCAGCTCGAACAGCGAACTGAGCCGTGGGTTGGGCTGGGTCATCGGGTTCCTTCCGTCGATCGTTCGGGTCGCCGCCGCGAGACTCCCTGGGGCCACCGGTAGGTCAATTGTGCGCGCTCGTCTCGGGTGGTTCATCCCAACGCCCCTGCGGCGACCCGGTTTCGGCGCCCGCTCCACCCGCGGGTGGCACCGGCCCGCCGGGACGGACCGGTGGCGGGGCGCTGCTGCCGCGCAACACCAGGTGGACGGGATAGAGCACCGGATCCGGGCTCGGGTTGCCCGGCTCGTCGCCCAGCAACTGCAGGAGCATCCGGGCCGCTTCGCGGCCTTGCGCATCGACGTCCTGGGCCACCGTGGTCAGGTCCACGAACTCGGCCATCTCGCTGTTGTCGATGCCCACGACCGAGATGTCCTGCGGAACGCGCAGGCCCGCGCGCCGCAACGCCCACAACGCTCCGAGCGCGAGCTCGTCGAACTCGGTCAGGACCGCAGTCGGCAGGTGCGGCCTGGTCAGCAGCTCAGTCATCGCCAGCGCCCCGCCGTCGATGCCGTGCGGGCCCTCCACCACGAGCCGCTCGTCGAAGCCGAGGCCCACCGAGGCCAGCGCCTCCTCGTAGCCCAGCCGCCGACTCATCGAGGCCGTGAAGTCGAACCGGGTGTCGTCCGGCCTGCCGGCGATCAGGCCGATCCGCCGATGACCCTGGTTCAGCAGGTGATGGGCCGCCAGGCGGCCGGCGGCGACATCGTCGATCCCCACCGAGGGGAAGCCATCGATGTGTGAGCCGATGCTGACCAGCGGCAGGCCGAGGGCACGCAACGACAGGGTGTGCACCTGGGTGAGCGGCATCGACAGCGACAGGACGCCGTCGACCCCGGCCGCCAAGGGCATCCGCTCGAAGAAGTCGTCGCGCGCGCTCGCACTCCCGAGATGGTAGAGGAGCACATCGTGGCCGCTGGCTCGCAGCACGTCGAGGGCGGCGACCGTCGCCTTGGCGAAGAACCAGCGGGTGACGAACGGGACGATGATCGCGACGGCGCCACGGGTGCGCGAGCCCGATCCGGATTGCCGCTTGGACGTCTCGTAGGAGAGCTCGCGGGCGGCGTCCAGGACCCGCTTCCGGGTGTCCGGCGAGACCTTGGCCCCGTCGCCCAGCGAGCGGGACGCGGTGGCCACCGAGACCCCCGCCCGAGCGGCCACATCGGCGAGGCGCGCGCGCTCCGTCCGCTTCGGCGTGCTCGACTCCTCGTTCACGCGCCAAACCCTACGGCATCGCCCCACACCGCCCCGGAGCGAGATCGCGGGCCAACCGAGCCGAACCGATCGTGGAGGACTTTCATCACCGTCCTCCATGTGGACAACGAACGCAACACTTCAGCCGGGAACTGTGGAAGGTTGCGAGACAATCTTGCAAATTTCACGCCGCCCTGTGAAGCTTCACACTGCAACATCCCCAGAGAGTGCAAAGGCGCATCCTGGCCGGCCAGCCGGCTCAACGTGCCGACGCCCAGATCACAGCGAGGTGAATGGTGTGACAGCCAACGTGATAGTGACCGTCGAGCGGGAGTTCGACGCCCCCCGAGAACGTGTATTCGATGCCTGGACGGAGCCGGGCGAGCTCGCCCAGTGGCGCGGCTCACCGGGCTGGCACGTCGAGACCGGGACTGTGTCCGGCACCCAGGAGCTGGGTGGACGGCACCACCACGTCAAGGTGCGCGACAACGATCCGACGACCCGGGTCGGCACCGACGGTGTCTACACCGAGTTCTTCCGGCCGGACGTCTTCGTCTCCCGCGAGCGGATCACCGGAGACCCCGGCATCGACCCCGACGTCCCGCTGGAGCTGAGGGTCGAGTTCACCCGGATGGGCCGCGACAACACCCTCGTGCGCATCATCCAGGGCCCTTACGAGCCCGACGTCGCCAGCTGGCACGGCGAGGCGTGGGAGAAGGAAATGACCCGGTTGGCCGACTACCTGGCCGGCGCGAAGGAGGGCGGGCGATGAGCGCGGAGACCAGCAGCATCCAGCACACCAGCATCGTCCGGACGAAGCCGTTGATGACGATGCCGCAGATCCTGGTGATGAACTTCGGCTTCTTCGGCATCCAGTACAGCTTCGGCATGCAGCAGACCGCGGTGAACCCGGTCTACGAGTTCCTCGGCGCCAACCCGCACGACCTGCCGATCCTGAACCTGGCCGGGCCGATCACCGGCCTGCTGGTCCAGCCGCTGATCGGCGCGCTGTCGGACCGCACCTGGAGCCCACGCTGGGGGCGGCGCAAGCCCTTCTTCCTGATCGGGGCGATCGGCTGCAGCATCTGCCTGTTCCTGTTCCCGTTCGTCACCGCGGTCTGGATGGCCGTGCTGCTGCTGTGGCTGCTGGACGCCAGCAACAACACCGCGATGGAGCCCTACCGGGCGTTCATCGCCGACAAGCTGCCGCCGTCACAGCTGGGCAAGGGCTTCCTGGCCCAGTCGTTCTTCACCGGGCTCGGCATCACCTTGGCCAACGTGTCGCTGTTCGTCTTCCAGAAGTTCATCGAGGGCGGCACGGAGGCGGGCATTCCCTATTGGGTGCTCGGATCGTTCATGCTCGGCGCCGTCTGCTCGATCGGCTCCGTGCTGATCTCCGTCCTGCGCACCCCCGAGATCCCGCCGAGCCCGGAGGAACTCGCGGCGCTGCGCGCCAAGAAGGGCGGCTTCGGCGCGGCCATGTCCGAGATCGGCGAGGCGATCCGGGACATGCCGGTCGAGCTGCGCAAGCTGGCGCTGGTCTACTTCTTCCAGTGGTACGGCCTGGTCATCTACTGGCAGTTCATCGCCCTGACCATCGCCCAGAACATGTTCCCGCAGACCGATCAGGGCAAGGAGGAGGCGGTCGCGTGGACCGGCCTGGTGAACGGCTGGTACAACATCGTCACCTTCTGCGTCGCATTCGCGCTGGTCTCGTTCGCACGCAAGCGGGGCGCCAAGCTGGTGCACTGCGCGTGCCTGCTGCTGGCGGCGGCCGGCCTGGCGAGCGTGCCGTTCCTGACCAACCAGTACCTGATCTTCATTCCGATGATCGGTTTCGGCATCGCCTGGGCGTCCATCATGGGCGTGCCCTACATCATGGCCGTCCGGATGATCCCGTCCACCCGGCTGGGTGTCTACATGGGCATCATCAACATGATGATCGTCATCCCGATGCTGATCCAGTCCGTCACCTTCGGCTGGATCTACACCAACCTGCTCGGCGACGACCCGGGCAACGCGATCCTGTTCGCCGCGGCCTTCCTGGCCATCGCCGCCGTCCTGATGCTGTGGCTCAAGGAGTCCCGGGCCATCCGCGACGTCGACGATGTGTCCGCCATGCCGATGGCCGGGCACTGATAGAGGGAGAGACCGATGACCATGAAGGACTACCGCACCATCGTCGTGGGCACGGACGGCTCGTCCCTGGCGGAGCCGACCGTCGGCCGGGCCGCCTGGCTGGCCAAGCACGACGACGCGAATCTGGTGATCGTCTGCGCCTACGCCCGGCTGTCGCGTCGCAACGAGGCCAAGAACATCGCCACCCTGGGCGGCGACTCCCGGATCGGGCAGGTGCTCGGACGCGGCGCCGCCGGCCTGGCGCTGAGCGAGGCGATGCAGGTGGCCGCCGCCGAGGGAGCCACCGTGACGGCGGCCCTGCTGATCGACGGCGAACCGGCCGAGGCGTTGGTCGCCACGGCCGGCGAGCAGGGGGCGGATCTGATCGTGCTGGGCTCCCTGCACGATCGCACACTGGCCGACCGCCTGCTCGGGTCCACCGCTGAGGAGGTGCTGAAGCGGGCCGGCTGCGACGTGCTGATCGTCCGTCCGGAGTTCGAGAGCGGCGAACTGGAGGTGCCGGAGGACGCCGCGGCCGACCAGTAGTAGGAGGTCGGTCCGCCTGGGCACTCACCCCGCAGGGGTGGGTGCCCAGCGCGCTATCCCACCGGGGTGAGGTTCAGCGTCCGTCCGGCCAGTGACCGCCTGCGCTCGGCCAGGTTGCGCGCCAACTCGGTCAACGCCTGCGCCGCCGGACGGG
>CALMIQ010000540.1 GCA_937863965.1 uncultured Micropruina sp. | reverse complement strand
TCTCCATCTTGAACTCGGGGATGCCGTAGCGCAGCAGGCCGCCGATGGCGTCCGCGCGCTCGTAGACGACCACGGTGTGCCCGGCCCGGGTGAGCTGCTGGGCGGCGGCCAGGCCGGCCGGCCCGGAGCCGATCACCGCGACCGTCTTGCCGGTGTGCCACTCGGGGGTGACGGCGGTCACCCGGCGGTCGTTCCAGGCCCGGTCGATGATCGCCACCTCGACGTTCTTGATGGTCACCGGGTCGCGGTTGATGCCGACCACGCAGGCGGTCTCGCACGGTGCCGGGCAGAGCCGTCCGGTGAACTCGGGGAAGTTGTTGGTGGCGTGCAGCCGGTCGGTCGCGCCGCGCCAGTCGTCGCGCCAGACCAGGTCGTTCCACTCCGGGATCAGGTTGCCCAGCGGGCAGCCCTGATGGCAGAACGGGATGCCGCAGTCCATGCAGCGGCCCGCCTGCTTGGTGATGATCGGCAGCACCGCCTTGCCCGGCGATTCGGGGTACACCTCTTTCCAGTCGTGCACCCGCTCGGCGACCGGACGCCGTTGGGCGACCTCCCGCGGGGTGGTCATGAAGCCCTTCGGGTCAGCCATGCGCGGCCTCCATCATCATCGCGGTGGTTGCCTCTTCGTCCAGCCCGGCCTGCTCCGCCTCGGCCCGGGCGGCGACCACCCGGGCGTAGTCGCGCGGCATCACGGTGGTGAACCTGTCGGCGAGATCGTGGGTTGCCAGCAGCCGCTCGGCGACCGCGGAACCGGTCTCCTCGACGTGCCTCACCAGCAGCTGCCGGATGCGGGCCAGATCGGCCGCGGTGGGCTCCAGCGGATCGACCATCTCGGTGTTCAGCCGGTTCCGGTCGAGGTCGAACACGTAGGCGACGCCGCCGGACATGCCGGCCGCGAAGTTGCGCCCGGTGCCGCCCAGCACCAGTGCCTCGCCGCCGGTCATGTACTCGCAGCCGTGGTCGCCGACGCCCTCGACGACGGCGGTCGCGCCCGAGTTGCGGACGCAGAACCGCTCGCCGACCTTGCCGCGGATGAACAGCTCACCCGAGGTGGCGCCGTAGGCGATCACGTTGCCGGCGATGATGTGCTCCTCGGCCACGAACGCGGCCTCGTCGGACGGCCGGACGATCAGCCGGCCGCCGGACAGGCCCTTGCCGAAGTAGTCGTTGGTGTCGCCGACCAGCCGCAGCGTGATGCCGGCCGGCAGGAACGCCCCGAAGCTCTGCCCGGCGGTGCCGCGCAGGGTCAGGTCGATGGTGTTCTCCGGCAGCCCCTTGCCGCGGGTCGCCTTGGTCACCTCATGACCGAGGATGGTGCCGACCGTCCGGTCGACGTTGCGCACCGCCAGGTCGGCCCGGACCAGCTCGCCCCGGGTCAGCGCCGGCTCGGCGAGCTCGATCAGCTTGACGTCCAGCTTGGCGTCCAGGCCGTGGTCCTGGACGGTGATCCGGTGCAGCGGGCCGTCGGTGTCGACCCAGTGCAGGATCGGCTCCAGGTCGAGGCCTTGGGCCTTCCAGTGGTCGACGGCCTGGCGGGCCTGCAGCACCTCGACGTGACCGACCGCCTCCTCGATGGACCGGAAGCCGAGCGAGGCCAGGATCTCGCGCACCTCCTCGGCGATGAACTCGAAGAAGTTGATCACGAACTCCGGCTTGCCGTTGAACTTGGCCCGCAGCTCCGGGTTCTGGGTGGCGACGCCGACCGGGCAGGTGTCCAGGTGACAGACCCGCATCATGATGCAGCCCGACACCACCAGCGGGGCGGTCGCGAAGCCGAACTCCTCGGCCCCGAGCAGGGCGCCGATCACGACGTCGCGGCCGGTCTTCAGCTGGCCGTCCACCTGCACCACGATCCGGTCCCGCAGGCCGTTCAGCAGCAGCGTCTGCTGGGTCTCGGCCAGGCCGAGCTCCCACGGTCCGCCGGCATGCTTCAGCGAGGTCAGCGGCGCCGCGCCGGTGCCGCCGTCGTGGCCGGAGATCAGCACCACGTCCGCCTTGGCCTTGGAGACGCCGGCGGCCACCGTGCCGACGCCGACCTCGGCGACCAGCTTGACGTGCACCCGGGCGGACGGGTTGGCGCACTTCAGGTCGTGGATCAGCTGCTTGAGGTCCTCGATCGAGTAGATGTCGTGGTGCGGCGGCGGGCTGATCAGGCCGACACCCGGGGTCGAGTGCCGGGTGCTGGCCACCCACGGGTAGACCTTCTGGCCGGGCAGCTGGCCGCCCTCGCCGGGCTTGGCGCCCTGGGCCATCTTGATCTGGATGTCGGCCGAGTTGGTCAGGTAGTCCGAGGTCACCCCGAACCGGCCGGACGCCACCTGCTTGATCGCCGAGCGCCGCTCGGGGTCGTAGAGCCGGTCGACGTCCTCGCCGCCCTCACCGGTGTTCGACTTGGCGCCGAGCCGGTTCATCGCGATGGCCAGCGTCTCGTGCGCCTCGCGGGAGATCGAACCATAGGACATCGCGCCGGTGGAGAACCGCTTCACGATCTCGCTGACCGGTTCGACCTCCTCGATCGGCACCGGCTTGCGGTCGGACGCGAACTCGAGCAGTCCGCGCAGCGTCATCAGCCGCTTGGCCTGGTCGTTCACCCGCTCGGTGTAGGCCTTGAAGATGTCGTAGCGCTTCGCCCGGGTCGAATGCTGCAGCCGGAACACCGTCTCGGGATCGAACAGGTGCGGCTCGCCCTCGCGACGCCACTGGTACTCGCCGCCCACGTTCAGGGTGCGGTGCGGCAGATTGATCCGGTCCGGCGGGTAGGCCTGCGCGTGCCGCGCGGCGATGCCACGGGCGATCTCGTCCAGGCCGATGCCCTCGATCCGGCTCGGCGTGCCGGTGAAGTAGGTGTCGACGAACTCGGAGTTCAGGCCGAGCGCCTCGAAGATCTGCGCGCCGGTGTAGGACGCGATGGTGGAGACGCCCATCTTGGACATCACCTTCAGCACGCCCTTGCCGAGCGCCTTGCGGACGTTCGCCACCGCCTGGTCGGGATCGACCTTCACCAGCCACTCGCGCCGGGCCAGGTCCTCGGCCGACTCGAAGGCCAGGTACGGGTTGACCGCGGCCGCGCCGTAACCGATCAGCAGGGCCAGATGGTGCACCTCGCGGACGTCGCCGGCTTCGACGATCAGGCCCACCTGGCTGCGCTTCTTCTCCCGCACCAGGTGGTGATGGACGGCGGCGGTGAGCAGCAGCGACGGGATCGGCGCCAGGTCGGCGTTGGAATGCCGGTCGGACAGGATGATCGTCCGGCAGCCGCGCTCGATGGACGCCGTGACCTCGCGGCACAGCTCGTCCAGCTTCGCCTTCAGGCCGGCGGCGCCGTCCTCCACGGGGTAGAGGCCGCGGACCACGTGGGTGTCGTAGGCGGGCATCGATCCGTCCCGGTTGATCCGGACCAGCTTGGCCAGCTGATCGGAGTCGAGCACCGGATAGCCGATCACGATGTGCTTGCACGAGTCCGGCCCGGGCTCCAACAGGTTGCCCTCGGGGCCGAAGGTCGAGCTCAGCGAGGTGACCAGCTCTTCGCGGATGGCATCCAGCGGCGGGTTGGTGACCTGCGCGAACAGCTGCGCGAAGTAGTCGAAGATCAGCCGCGGCCGGTCGCTGAGCACGGCCAGCGGGGTGTCGGTGCCCATCGAGCCGATCGGTTCGTAACCGCTGTTCGCCATCGGGGCGAGAATCAGCTTCAGCTCTTCGTGGGTGTAGCCGAACATCTGCTGGCGGCGCAGCACCGAGGCGGCGCTGTGCA
>CALMIQ010000539.1 GCA_937863965.1 uncultured Micropruina sp. | reverse complement strand
TGCACAGCGCCGCCTCGGTGCTGCGCCGCCAGCAGATGTTCGGCTACACCCACGAGGAACTGAAGCTGATCCTGGCCCCGATGGCGAACGGCGGCTACGAGCCGATCGGCTCGATGGGCACCGACACGCCGCTGGCCGTGCTCAGCGACCGGCCCCGGTTGATCTTCGACTACTTCGCGCAGCTGTTCGCCCAGGTCACCAACCCGCCGCTGGACGCCATCCGCGAAGAGCTGGTCACCTCGCTGAGCGCCACTTTCGGCCCCGAGGGCAACCTGCTGGAACCGGGTCCCGATTCGTGCAAGCAGATCGTGATCGGCTACCCGGTACTCGACTCCGACCAGTTGGCGAAGCTGGTCCGGATCAACCGGGACGGCCAGATGCCGGCGTACGACACCCACGTCGTCCGCGGCCTCTACCCGGTGGAGGAGGGCGCCGCCGGGTTGAAGGCGCGCCTGGACGAGCTGTGCCGCGAGGTCACGGCGTCCATCGAGCGCGGCTGCCGGACCATCATCCTGTCCGACCGGCATTCCAACGCCGACCTGGCGCCGATCCCGTCGCTGCTGCTCACCGCCGCCGTGCATCACCACCTGGTGCGGGAGAAGAAGCGCAGCCACGTGGGCCTGATCGTCGAGGCCGGCGACGTCCGCGAGGTGCACCACTTGGCGCTGCTGATCGGCTACGGGGCGGCCGCGGTCAACCCCTACCTCGCCTTCGAGTCGGCCGAGGACCTGGCCCGCCGCGAGTGGCTGGTCAAGGTCGATCCCGACAAGGCCGTGGCGAACGTCCGCAAGGCGCTCGGCAAGGGCGTGCTGAAGGTGATGTCGAAGATGGGCGTCTCCACCATCGCCTCCTACACCGGCGCGCAGATCTTCGAGGCGCTCGGCCTGAACTCCGACTTCGTCGACACCTACTTCACCGGCACGCCGAGCCGGGTGGAGGGCATCGGCCTGGACGAGATCGCCCGTGGGATTGCGGCGCGGCACGCCCAGGCCTACCCGCCCGACCGGATCAACCTGCCGCACCGCACCCTGAACGTGGGCGGCGAGTACCAGTGGCGTCGCGAGGGCGAGCCGCACCTGTTCGATCCCGAGACGGTGTTCCGGCTGCAGCATGCGACCCGGTCGAAGCGCTACGACATCTTCAAGGCCTACACCGAGCGGGTGAACGACCAGTCGAAGCGGCTGATGACGCTGCGCGGGCTGCTCGAATTCGCGTCCGACCGCAAGCCGGTGCCGATCGACTCCGTCGAGCCGGTCAGCGAGATCGTGAAGCGGTTCTCCACCGGCGCGATGTCCTACGGTTCGATCTCGCAGGAGGCGCACGAGACGCTCGCGATCGCGATGAACCGGCTCGGCGCCAAGTCGAACACCGGCGAGGGCGGCGAGGACGTCGACCGGCTCTACGACCCCGAGCGGCGCTCGGCGATCAAGCAGGTGGCGTCCGGCCGGTTCGGGGTGACCTCGGACTACCTGACCAACTCGGCCGACATCCAGATCAAGATGGCCCAGGGCGCCAAGCCCGGCGAGGGCGGCCAGCTGCCCGGCCAGAAGGTCTACCCGTGGGTGGCCAGCACCCGGCACTCGACCCCGGGTGTCGGCCTGATCAGCCCGCCGCCGCACCACGACATCTACTCGATCGAGGACCTCAAGCAGCTGATCCACGACCTGAAGTGCGCCAACCCGTCCGCCCGGGTGCACGTCAAGCTGGTCGCCGAGGTCGGCGTCGGCACGGTGGCCGCCGGCGTCTCCAAGGCCAAGGCGGACGTGGTGCTGATCTCCGGCCACGACGGCGGCACCGGCGCGGCGCCGCTGACCTCGCTGAAGCATGCCGGCGGACCGTGGGAGCTCGGCCTGGCCGAGACCCAGCAGACGCTGCTGCTGAACGGCCTGCGGGACCGGATCGTGGTGCAGGTGGACGGCCAGCTGAAGACCGGCCGCGACGTCGTGATCGGCGCCCTGCTCGGGGCCGAGGAGTTCGGCTTCGCGACCGCCCCGCTGGTGGTGTCGGGCTGCATCATGATGCGGGTCTGTCACCTGGACACCTGCCCGGTCGGCGTCGCCACCCAGAACCCGGAGCTGCGGGCCAAGTTCAACGGCAAGCCGGAGTTCGTGATCAACTTCTTCGAGTTCATCGCCGAGGAGGTGCGCGAGATCCTGGCCTCGCTCGGCTTCCGGTCCATCGAGGAGGCGGTCGGTCACGTCGAGGTGCTGCAGGCCCGCCAGGCCGTCGACCACTGGAAGGCCCAAGGCCTCGACCTGGAGCCGATCCTGCACTGGGTCGACACCGACGGCCCGCTGCACCGGATCACCGTCCAGGACCACGGCCTGGACGCCAAGCTGGACGTCAAGCTGATCGAGCTCGCCGAGCCGGCGCTGACCCGGGGCGAGCTGGTCCGGGCCGACCTGGCGGTGCGCAACGTCGACCGGACGGTCGGCACCATCCTCGGTCATGAGGTGACCAAGGCGACCCGCGGCAAGGGGCTGCCGGAGAACACCATCGACCTGACCCTGCGCGGCACCGCCGGGCAGAGCTTCGGGGCGTTCCTGCCGGCCGGCATCACGCTGCGGCTGGTCGGCGACACCAACGACTACTTCGGCAAGGGCCTGTCCGGCGGCCGGCTGATCGTCCGGCCGTCCGACGAGGCCGCGTTCGTGGCCGAGGAGCACATCATCGCCGGCAACGTGATCGCCTACGGCGCCACCTCGGGTGAGCTGTTCATCCGCGGCAAGGTCGGCGAGCGGTTCTGCGTCCGCAACTCGGGCGCGACCGCCGTCGTCGAGGGCGTCGGCGACCACGGCTGCGAGTACATGACCGGCGGCGAGGCACTGGTGCTGGGCGGCACCGGGCGCAACTTCGCGGCCGGCATGTCCGGCGGCGTCGCCTACGTGTTCGACCTCGACCGGAACCGGCTGAACACCGAGATGGTCGATCCGCTGGAGCCCACCGCGGCCGATCTGGCCCGCATCCGGCAGCTGCTGGTGAGGCACGTCGAGGAGACCGGTTCCGCGGTCGCCGAGCGGCTGCTGGCAACCCACGATCTCGCCGACAGGTTCACCACCGTGATGCCGCGCGACTACGCCCGGGTGGTCGCCGCCCGGGCCGAGGCGGAGCAGGCCGGGCTGGACGAAGAGGCAACCACCGCGATGATGATGGAGGCCGCGCATGGCTGACCCGAAGGGCTTCATGACCACCCCGCGGGAGGTCGCCCAACGGCGTCCGGTCGCCGAGCGGGTGCACGACTGGAAAGAGGTGTACCCCGAATCGCCGGGCAAGGCGGTGCTGCCGATCATCACCAAGCAGGCGGGCCGCTGCATGGACTGCGGCATCCCGTTCTGCCATCAGGGCTGCCCGCTGGGCAACCTGATCCCGGAGTGGAACGACCTGGTCTGGCGCGACGACTGGCGCGGCGCGACCGACCGGCTGCACGCCACCAACAACTTCCCCGAGTTCACCGGAAGGCTGTGCCCGGCCCCCTGCGAGACCGCGTGTGTGGTGGGCATCAACCGCGACCCGGTGACGATCAAGAACGTCGAGGTGGCGATCATCGACCGGGCCTGGAACGACCGGCGGGTGACCGCGGTGACGCCCGAGTGGCACACCGGCAAGACGGTCGCCGTGATCGGCTCCGGCCCGGCCGGCCTGGCCGCCGCCCAGCAGCTCACCCGGGCCGGGCACACCGTGGTGGTCTACGAGCGGGCGGACGCCATCGGCGGCCTGCTGCGCTACGGCATCCCCGAGTTCAAGATGGAGA
>CALMIQ010000538.1 GCA_937863965.1 uncultured Micropruina sp. | reverse complement strand
TCCCCCTTTGGGGTGGTTTGTGATCTGGCGATCCGTCTGGCAAGATCGATAGGTATCCGAGCGGTCAAGCAGAGTGCCGACTTGGACGTTCTCCCGAGGAGACCGTCATGGCACCTGCACAGAACACCCAGCGCTCCTTCCACCGCGAGACCGCCACCCGGCACCTGTTCGGCGCGCTGCAACGGACCCGGACGCCAGAGCGTCGCGAGCGGCTGATCGAACGCATCGTGACCGTGAACCTGCCGCTGTGCGACGGCCTGGCCCGACGCTACGCCGGCCGCGGCGTCGAAACCGACGACCTCGTCCAGGTGGCTCGGACGGCGCTGCTGATGGCCATCGAGCGATTCCAGCCCGGCCCCGGGGTCAGCTTCGCCTCGTTCGCCGTGCCGACCATCACCGGCGAACTGAAGCGGTACTTCCGCGACCACTGCTGGATGGTCCGCCCGCCGCGCCGCCTCCAGGAGCTGCGGGCCCGGGCCGCGGCCGTCCGTGAAGAGGTCGAGCAGCAGCTGGGCCGGTCGCCCAGCACCGCCGAACTGGCCGAGGAACTCGACGTCGCCCCCGGCGACCTGGAGGAGTCGATCGCCTCGGCCAGCAGCTACCGGCCCCTGTCGCTGGACGCCCCCGTGCATGCCGGCTCGTCCGACGACCTGGCCGGGCTGCTCGGCGAACCGGGGGACCTGGCCGGTGAGCTGACCGATCGGATCGCGCTGCACCGGGTGATCGCCGGCATGCCGGCGCGGGATCGGCAGATCATCGTGCTGAGGTTCGCCGAGGAGTGCACCCAGCAGGAGATCGGCCGCCGAATGGGGATGTCCCAGATGCAGGTCTCGCGCACCATCGCACGGATTCTGCGATGTGCCCGACTCGCCCTGGAGCCCGCCGCGATCGCCAGCTGACTCCGACACCGCCGCTGCCTGCTAGCGTGATTGCCACGCATGCGGGATGTTCCCGCCCGCGCACGGTCCTCATCGGAAGCGGGGGTACATGACCGACGACCGGCTGCCTGATTCTGCGGCTTTCGCCACCCTCGGAACCCAGTTCGGCGAGATCACCCGCAGACTGGCCGCCTCGGACGGACAGGTCGATCCGAAGCTCGTGGTGAGCCTGGCCAGCGCCGTCGTCCCGCACGCCCATCACTGCGGGATCACCGTGCTGCACCGCAACGGCGCACCCGAATCGGTCGCGGTCACCGACGAGTTGCCGGCACGCGTCGATTCCCTGCAGTACAGCCTCCACGAGGGGCCGTGCCTGGACGCCTCCGAGGGCGACGACCTGGTGGTCTGCGACGACCTGGACGACGACGCACGCTGGCCCGCTTTCGGCCCGGCATGCGTGGCCAAGGTCGGCGTCCGCAGCATGCTGAGCGTCCGCGTCCTGCTGGTCGGCACCGACCGGGCGGCGCTGAACTTCTACTCCACGACGGCGTCCGCGTTCGATGATCTGGACGCCGGTGTCGCCTCGATCTTCGCGCCGTTCGCGGCGATGGCGGTCAACCAGGTGGTGCGCGAGCGTGAGGTGAACGACCTCGGGGCCGCGCTCGGCAACAGCCGGCAGATCGGCACCGCCATCGGCGTCCTGATGGCCCGCTACAAGGTCACCTCCGAGCGCGCGTTCGAACTGCTCAGCGAGGCCAGCCAGCACCTCAACCGCAAGCTGCGCGATGTCGCCGCCGATGTCGAGCTGACCGGCGAGTTGCCCGCGGTGGCCGGCGCGGGACGTCCCCCGGCCCAGCGGGCACTCGAACCCGAGCCGGAGTGACGCCCTCTCCCCAGTGCTGAAGCTCTGCTTCACGGTTGCCCATTCCGCTCCCGCATGGGTCAATATGAGTCCCGGGTGATCGCCGCGGCGGCAGCCACCGACCGGCCGCGACCGACCCCGGGTCTCGCACTCACCGAGGATGGATCGATGACCCAATCACCCCCCGCCCCCGGCGACACCACCGCCCGGACCGGTTCGCCCGCCTACCTGGCGGGACTGCTGCTGCGCGGACGCCGCGTGGTGGTGGTCGGCGGCGGCAACGTCGCCCGGCGCCGCGTCCCGAAGCTGCTGGACGCCGGCGCCCGGGTCGACCTGATCGCCCCCGCGGTCGATCCCCTGTTGGGTTCGCTCGCCGACTCCGGCGCGCTGGTCTGGCATGCCCGCGCGTTCACGGCGTCCGACCTGGACGGCTCCTGGTACGTGCTGGCGGCGACGGACTCGGCCGAGGTGAACGCGGCGGTTGCCGAGGCGTCCGAGGCCCGGCACACCTTCTGCGTGCGCGCCGACCGGGCGGACGCCGGTTCGGCCTGGACGCCTGCCACCGGCGAGACCTCCGGGGTGACGGTGGCGGTGATCACCAGCCACGACCCGCTGCGTGCCCGGCGGATCCGCGACCGGCTGGTCGAGGTCGTCACCGACGAGGGGCTCTGACTGCGAGGCTCAGCCCACGGCCACACCGACCGGCTTCCGGGTGATCCGCAGGTGCCATTCACCAGGCTCTTCGACCAGGTACTGGACGTCGATCGGGGCACGCTCGGCGAGCTGGCCGAGCAGCGGCAGCGGGTTGTGCGGCGCGACCAGCACCAGCGCCTGGCCGGGGGCGATGGCGTCGAACGCACCGAACACGGTGGCGTGCCGGATGGCGTGCGGGATCGGGCGGACATCGAGCACCGGCGCCTCGGCGTCGTGCCCGCCGCAGCCGCAGCCGCCCGCGGTCTTGATCTCGATCGGGTTGGTCATGGGTTCCTCCTCGTGGTGGTGGTTTTGGTGGTGACTCGCCGCGGTTTCGCCGCACAGTCAGCGGCGGCGACTCCCGTCATCCCGGCTTGCTCCGAGATCCCGGCGTTCGCCGCGATGACGTGAGCGGGTGTGGCGTCAGTGGGTATGCCGTGCGTGGGCTTGGTCGCCCTGGGCCGGTCATCCTCGGCCTCATCCATCGGTGACCTGGACGAAGCCGTGGGCGCCGCGCTCGGCGTCCGACATGATGTGGCTGACCACCGCGTAGTTGCCGGCCTCGGGGAAGACGGTCTCGACGAAGCCACCCTGAGCGGGTTGCAGGCCGAGCGCCTGCGCGCCGCCGCCGCGGTTGCCGAAGGCGTCCCGGCCGCGCTCGAGCAGATAGCCGCCCTCGCTGAAGACGGTGTCGAACTGGGCGCCGACGATGTGGAAGCTGCTGGCGCGGTTCGGTCCGGCGTCCAGCACCCAGAACCGGACGCGCTCGCCCACGGCCGCGCGCAGCCGGTGGGTGTCGTAGCCGTTGGCCACGCCGTTGAAGGTCACGTAGTCGGGGGTGCGGGTGCCGGCGCCGTCGGCGTCCACCTCGGTCGCGGTGTCGGCGGTGGTGGCCCGGTCGGCGAGATAGGCCTCCGACTGGACCAGCACGTAGGAGCGGTCGACCTTCGGCAACCCCGCGGGCTCGATCACCACCGCGCCCGTCATGCCGGCCGCGATGTGGGCGCTCATCGGGTGCGTCGAGCAGTGGTACATCCACACCCCGGCCCGGATCGCGGTGAACCGGTAGGTGAGCCGCTCGCCGGGCTCGATGGTGCGCATCGGCCGGTCGGGGGCCAGCGCGCCGGCATGGAAGTCGACCGAGTGCCCCATCGACCCGTCGTTGACCAGGGTGATCTCGAAGACGTCGCCGACCCGGCCGTGCAGGGTCGGGCCGACCGGACGTCCGTTGTAGGTCCAGCGCCGCTGCCAGACCCCGGGCGCCACCTGCAGGGGTACCTCGGTCACGGTCAGGGTCAGCTTGCGCACCCGTTCGTCGGTGAGCGGCGGTAGCACCGGGTCGACGACCTGGTCGGCGGCCAGCGTCGGCGCGTTGCCCGGATTGGTGTGACCCTCATGTCCCGAGGGCTCGGACGCCGCGGCCGACGGCTGCGTGGTTGCCCCCGGCGCGCCGTTGACGATCACGTCGAAGACCATGCCCATCTGCCGGTGACCGGCCACCGTGCAGTACCCCTGGATGCTGGCACCGATCACGCCGACGTCCAGCTCGGTGCGCTTGCCCGGGCCGATCCGCGCACTGCGGGCGGCGCCGATGGTGACGTCGTGCGTTGTGGTGTCCGTGTTGACCAGGTCGAGCACCAGAGCGTCACCGGCCTCCACGGTGACGCTGGACGGCGTGAACCGCATGTCGCCCATCGCCACCTCGATGCGCACGACGCGTCCGGTCGGCTGGACGGCGACGGCGGACGTCGGCGCGGCGGCCGCGCCCGCGGCGGTGGGGTCGACGCCCACACCGACGACGACCGCGGTGGCCAGCGCGGTGAGCCCGGCGATCAGCTGCCCGGCGGTGAAGATGGTGGGCCGCTCCGGCTCGGGACGCCGGCCCGGTTCCGGACGCGGCCCCGGTCCCGAACGCCGCCCCGCGGCGGGAGCGCCGGCGGCCGGGTGCACGTCGGCATCCACACCCGCGGTGGCCTCCCGCGGCGCGGCGGCCGGCGCAAGTGCCGTCGCCTCGGGCTGCGGGTCGGCGTCCGTGCGCGCCACGGCGTCCGGCTGTCCGGCGGCGTCGAGCCTCCCTCCGGGGGACGCGCTTCCCCCGGCCAACAGCTCCCGGCGCGCGGCGATGCTGGCCCGCAACCCCAGGATCATCAGCGGCAGGAAGGCTGTCGCCGCGCCCAGCGCGAGCAGCGAGCCGGTCACCTTCACCCAGCTCGGCGTCGGCAGCAGCCACAACGCCAGTCCGCCATTGACGGCGATCAGGCGGAAGGCGCCGGCCCGGTTGAACCAGGCCTGCCCTGCGCGAACCACGCTCGGCCCACCGCCCAGCACCGACGGCAGCAGGTACGACAGCGCACCCGACAGCACCTGGACGGCGAAGCCCGCACCCAGCACGGCGGCCGGCCAGGAGAACCCCTCGCGGACCGCCGCCCAGTCGTCCGCGGTGGCCAGCAGCCAGCCGGCCCAGGTCAGCCCGATCACCAGCCAGACCAGGGCGGCGGCGACGGACGCCGCGGCGAACTCGCGCGGCGGCCGGGTGCGGGCCGGACGCCACAGCCCGCGCCCCCACAGCCCGAGCGCCAGCAGGTAGGCCGCCACGCCGGCGGCGGCCAGCCAGCCGAGCCCGAGCAGCGCCCCGCCGACGGCCACCACGATCGCGGCACCGAAGACCGGCAAGGCCCGCTGGGTCCAGCGCTCGGCGACGTCGTCCATGCGGGTGCGCAGCATGGTGGGCCAGAGGGTCAGCAGCGTGCCGGTCAGGGTCAGCCCGACCCAGCCGAGCACATTCGCCAGGGCGTGCGCGACCAGCAGCCGTCCGTGCCACGGATCCTCCCAGCCGAACGCGAGAGTCACGCCGAAGCCGACCCCGACGAGCAGCGACGCGGCCGCGCCCAGGTAGTAGCGGACGGTCACCCGGAAGCGGGCGGGCAGCGCGCGGCGCAGCATGCGCCACAGCGTCAGGCCATGCCAGCCCACCGCGGCGGCGACCAGGGCGCCGCCGGCCAGCGTGAGCGGCCAGAGCGTGGTGGGCACACCGATCAGCACCGCTGCGGCGCCGGCGGTGAGCAGCCCGAGGCGTCGGTTGTGCAGGGTCGCCTCGGCCTCGGACGCCGGCGCGCGCAGCAGCGTCTGGGCGAAGTGGAAGCTCCACACCACGATCGCGTGGGTGAGGGCACCGAGCAGCACCAGGTGCAGCATCAGCCAGTTGGCGTCCGGCAGCCAGCGATGGGCGACGGCGATCACCACCGCCAGGGCGAGCCAGACGATCAGCGGCAGGTCGCGCAGCCGCGAGCGGCGGCGTCCGACAGGTCGGCCGGGTTGGCCCCTCTCCGTACGGACCTGGGCACTCCCCCGCGGGCTCGCCGGCCCGCTCCCCGGACGTCCGGGCGCCCCACCGTCGTGAGGCCCACCCATGGGACCACCGCCGATGCCGCTCACTGCCGCACCGCCAGGGTGACGGCGGTCAGCAGGAAGACCAGCACGGCGATCACGGTGACCACCCCGCCGACCCGCCACGTCAGGTCGGCTCCGCCCAGCGCACCGGCGAAGCGGACGGCCAGCCCGGCGTGCAGCAGCCCCAACGGCAGCCAGAGCACCGGACGATAGGGCAGGTTCCGGCCGAGCACCGCGGGCAGGATCACCGGCGCGTGCGCCATCACCATCGAGACCGCGAAGCCCAGGAACACCGCATGGACGATCACGTCGTAGGTTGCCCGGTCCGCGGCCAGCCCCGCCCAGGTCAGCACCACACCGGCGAGCGCGAGGTTCAGGTAGCCGGCCAGCAGCGCCGCCGCCAGGTAGCGGCGCTGGCCGGTGAGCCGCAGTTGGTGCCGGACGACGTCGTGGGCGAGCAGCCAGGCGGCGGTCGCCAGCAGCGCGACCCCGACCAGGCGTCCGCCGATCGACGCCATGGTCAGTGCCGCCAGGATCGCGAGGGTCAGCGCGGCGGCGAGGCCGAGCAGGGTCCGGTCGGCCGCCGGACCCATGGTCAGCTGGGCGAGTTCGGCCCGCTCGGCGGCGATGGTGAGCACCACGAACCCGGCCAGCCACGGCAGCGCGACGGTGGTGTCGACCAGGGTTGCGACGACCGCGCCGCCCAGCGCCAGCACGGATGACAGCACCTGCACGGCGACCAGCGGACGCGGCGCGCGCCGCCACAACGCGACGTAGACGGCGACGAACAGGATGCCGGCCTCGATCAGCAGCAGCTGTCCGAGCAGCGGGGGCGCCGGGGTGAGCAGGGCGAGCGCGCCCGTGCCGTACAACGCCGGCGCCAGATAGGCCCAGGATCGCCCCAGCGCCTGGGCCCGTTCGAGGGAGATCAGGGTGCCGAGGAAGCCGAGCACCATCACCAGGCCGTGCACGTCGCCGGCCCGCTCGGAGTGCACCGGCGCCCACACCTCGAGCCGCACCAGGGCCGCGTTCAGCCCGCTGATCAGAGACGCGCCGCCGAGCGCGATCAGGGCCAGGCGTCCGCGCGGCGTGGGGCGTCCGGACGTCGCACGCCCGGCGGACGTGCCGGTGTGGACGGTCGCGGCCATCGCTCCTCGCATTTTCTCCATGGTGTTATGTAAAAACTAGCACTACGATGCGGCTGTGAGCACATCGGAGCCGACGGAATCAGCCCGCCGTCGTGGCGCGGCGCGACCGGCCGTCGACGCGACGCCGGCGGGTGCCTCGCCGGATCCGCGGCCGGCCGCGGAGGCCGCGCTGCCGGGCTCACAACGGATGCCCCGGCCGCGCCTCCGGACGGCACCGGCCGACCCGCCGCCGGCGGCGCTGGGCCCCCAGCCGGCCCGCACGGACCGTCCGCGCGAGGCGGCGCTGCGGGTGCTGCGGGCGCTGGCCGCCACCGAGGAACCGCGCACCATCGCGGCGCTGACGGCCGAACTGGGCGGCCACCCCAACGGCGTCCGGATGCACCTCGAACACCTGGTCGGCGAGGGCTTCGCGATCGAGGAAGCGGCGCCCGCGAGCGGTCGCGGACGCCCGCCGCGGGCCTACCGGGCGACCATCGCCGGACGCCAGGTCGCCGGCCAGGACGACGGCTGGGACGGCGGCCCTGCCCTGGTCGCGGCGGTCGCCGAGCAACTCGCGACGGCGTCCGACCCGGCCGCGGAGGCGCGCACCCTCGGACGCCGGTGGGGACGCCGCCTGAAGCAGGCGGACGCCGACCTGCTCACCACGCTGGCCGCCCAGGGGTTCGCCCCACGGGTCGCCGAGGACGGCATCGAGCTGCGCACCTGCCCCCTGCTGGAGACCGCCCGGCAACTCCCCGAGGTGGTCTGCAGCATCCACCAGGGACTGATCGACGAGCTCTCCCCCGCCCCCCTGCGACTCGCCCCGTTCGCACGTCCGGGCGCGTGCGTGGTGCGCCCCCGGGACTGACCCCCGGAGATCGCCGTCCGACCTGCGCCGGACACGGCCCGCACCGAAAGGGCCCTGCCGCTGGTGCCGGATCGGGCGCGGGGCTCAGCGCTGCCGGTACCTCACCCGGACGAAGTACAGGCCCACCAGCGAGATCACCGAGATCACGATGTAGTAGACGCTGGGAACGGTCAGCGAGCCGGTCACCGAGAGCAACCAGGTCAGCACCAGCGGCGCGATGCCGCCGAGCAGGGTGACGCCGACGTTGTACGCGACCGACAGGCCGGAACCGCGCACGGCCGCCGGGAACAGCGAGGACATCAGCCCGGGCAGCGGGCCGAAGTAGAACGCCATGATGACGCCCAGCACGGCGATCACCAGCACCAGCGAGAGCACCGTCGGGTTGTTGACGATGAGCGCGAACAGCGGCCAGGCCAGCACCACCGCGGCGATGGCGGCCCAGGTCATGATCTTGGCCGGGCCGATCCGGTCGGCCAGATGACCGATGTACGGCACCGCGACGATGTTGATCACCCCGGCGACCACGCCGCCCAGGTAGGCCGCGGTCGGCGGGATGTGCAGGTTGGTCACGGCGAACGTCGGCATGTACAGGATCATGTAGACCGTAATTGTGGCGACGCCGATCACCGCGGAGCCGGCCAGCACCCGTCCCCAGTGCTCGACCATCAGGGACTTCAGCGGCGAGTGCTCCTTGACCGTCGCCATGAACTCTTCGGTCTCGTCGAGCTTGGCGCGGATGTAGAGGCCGACCGGGCCGACCAGCAGGCCGACGAAGAACGGAATGCGCCAACCCCAGCTGTACAGGTCCTCCTGCGACATCCAGGTGTTCAGCGCGAAGCCGAACGCCGAGGCGAGGAACATCGAGGCGCCCTGGCTGACGATCTGCCACGACGCGTAGAAGTTCTTCTTGTGCGGTGCGGTCTCGACGAGGAACGTGGTGGCGGTGCCGAACTCGCCGCCCGCGCTGAATCCCTGGATCAGCCGCGAGATCAGGATGATGACCGGGGCCGCGAAGCCGATGGTCGCATAGGTCGGCGCCACGGCCATGATCAGGGTGCCGACCATCATCAGCATCATGGTCAGGGTGAGGGCGTTCTTGCGTCCGCCGCGGTCGGCGTAGCTGCCCAGCACCATGCCGCCGATCGGCCGGATCAGGTAGGTGACCGCGAAGGTCGCGAACGTCAGGATCAGGCCGATGACCGGCGGCGCATCGGCACCGAAGGTGAAGAAGTTCTTCGCGATGATCGTCGCGAACGAGGCGTAGACGATGACGTCGAACCATTCGAGGGCGGCACCGATCGAGCTGCTGATCACCGCCTTCTTGGCGGTCCTGAGTCGTTCGGGGGTGACTTCCGGCGTCGCTGTCGTTGTTGCCATGGGGGGTTCCTCGGTCGCGCAGTTCTGGGGGGTCAGGCGTACGGCGCCCGGGCGTGGGCGATCACGTCGTCGATGAAGTCCTCGCAGAGTGCGATCTGATCGAGGTCGATGAACTCGTCGGGCGAATGCGCCTGGGCGATGTCGCCCGGGCCGCACACCACCGACGGAATGCCGGCGTTCGCGAACAGGCCGGCCTCGGTGCCGTAGGTCACCTTGTCGTTGCTGGGGACGCCGCCCCAGGCCGTGGCCAACGCGAAGATCGCGGAGTCGGTCGGCCCGTCCAGCCCCGGCGAGGACGACTGGACCGTGAACTCCACCCCGGCCGCCGGGTTCGCCTGCCGCATCTCGGCCCCAAGCCGGAGTGCTTCGGCCCGGTACCGGTCGGCCAGCTCGGCCTGGTCGACCGAGACCAGCCCGCGGAACTCGAACTGCACGGTGCAGTCGGCCGGGATGGTGTTGACCGCGATGCCGCCGTTGATCATGTTGGCCGTGGTCGTGGTGAACGGGACGACGAAGTCGTCGTCGAACGGGCCGTGCTCGCGGAACTCGGCGGCCACCCGCTCGACGAAATCGACGAACCGCGCGGCGTAGGCGATCGCGTTCACGCCCCGCGGGGTCAGCGAGGAGTGCGCGGCGACGCCACGGAAGTGGACCGTCATCGTGTTGATCGACTTGTGGCCGCGGATGATGCGCATGCTGGTGGGCTCGCCCACGATGCAGCCGCGGGGCTCGAGTCCCAGTTCGGTGATCTTCTCGACCAGCGACACCGCACCCACGCAGCCGACCTCCTCGTCATAGGAGAAGGCGAGGTGGATCGGCTCGGCCAGCGGCTGGGCTGCGATGTCGCCCAGCTTGGTGAGGACGACGGCCAGGAACGACTTCATGTCGGCGCTGCCGCGGCCGTACAGGCGTCCGTCACGGATCTCGGGGGTGAACGGGTCACTGCTCCACGACTGCCCGTCGACGGGCACCACGTCGGTGTGGGCGGACAGCACGATGCCGCCCGTGACGCCGCCGTCGGCCGCCGGGAAGGTGGCCAGCAGATTGGCCTTGGTGCCCGCGGCGTTCGGTACCAGCGTCGACTCGACGCCAACCTGCTTCAACAGCTCCACGACGTGGTCGATCAGCTGCAGGTTGCTGTCACGGCTGGTGGTATCCATCGAGATCAGCCGGACGACCTCGTCGAGTGCGGCGTCGGTGGGCGTGCGGGACACGTTGGTCGTACCTCCTGCGGGTCGTGGTCGCCTGGTTCACGGCGCGCGCGATCTTCGCACATTCGGTGTTATGTATAACGCTAGGTCCGCTCCGTGGCGCGCTGAGCCGACACACGATCGTCCAGCGCTCGCCGGGGCGATCGAACGAGAGGTCTTGCTACGGCTGGTCTAGTGCGCTGTCGCGGCAGATGCCAACCAGCGGCGGCGGTGAGCGGTTGCCGCGCAACTCTCTCATTGGTTGGGCCGCGTCAGTGGTGGGGTGTTGACTTGTCGAATGACGAGCTCCGAGGGTGGGAAACGGTTCGCGATCGATGCGATCACGGCGTTACGCCTGGTCCGGGATGAGCCCGCTCTCGGCGGCCGGCGCCCGCTCGTCGGGCCGGCGGTGCTGCGCAGTCACGTTCTGTCGATGCTCTACCGCGAGGTCCGGCAAGGGTCTTTGGGCGAGAAGGAGGCACGCGCTCAGTTGGAGGGCATAGCAACGCTGAAGATTCGTTTGCTGGGTGATCGTGTCTCTCGTGCCATGACGTGGAAGCTCGCACGACGACTCGACTGGGAGGACACGCCCCTGGCCGAGTACCTGGCGGTCGCGGTTCTCCAGGCCGATGCGCTGGTCGCCGGCGATGAACGCATCGCCGCGGCAGCTTCCGGGATCGTGGACCTCGGAACATACGGCGAACTCCGCCGCTGAGCTCGCTCAGCCGGCCATCGACGCGCTGCACGTGCCACACCCGCCATGGAACCCGTCCCCGGTCTGGTGCCCTGCTGGGCCTTCGGCTGCGCCCTGAACCGGCGCCAGCCCGGCCGCACACCCGCGCCGGCTCAGCCTTTCGCCTCAACTGGCTTCCCTTACAAACCGTCGCAGACCGAGCATGCCCTCCACCTGGGGCACGCGGCAGGCACGAATCAGATGTTCGATTAGTTCTCCGCGGCCCGCCAACCGGATCGCTGCCACACCGCAGAGGCCTGCAGCAAACCACCATTGATGAGTCCCGCAGAACCGCCACGTGGACGGGTCCTCTGTCCTCGTCCAGGAAGAGGAGTAGAGTCGCTGCACTGGTGAGCCGGGAAGTCTGGTCGGCACTTGCGTCCTCCGATCGGTGGGCGTTCGTGGCAACCTTGGAGGCTCTCGATGACCGGCATGAATGTGCTGCTGATCGCGGCCGGGGATCGTGCCCAAGTCGAACCACTCTCGGCGCTGGCGTGGGGACTTGGCGAGGCTGGTCATACTGCGACCGTCGCGGCCCCGAGCCGTTTTGCGGTGCTCACGGACGGTATTGGCGTTGCGTTTGCCGGACTGGACGACTCGGCGTTCATCATCCGTGAGGAACTCGGCCGGGCAGGGGTCGGGGGCTCCCGCAGTCCCTACCTGACCGAGCCCGATCTCCACCGCTGGCTGGACGGATTGACGGGGCTGATCGATATCGAACCCGATGTGGTGGTGTTCACGCGCGACGCCGTGGGTGCGTCGTCGGTCGCGGATCGCCTTGGCGTGCCGGCGCTTCCGGCCCAGGTGGTTCCGACCGCACCGGCGACAGCGGCGTTTGCCGCGCTGAACGCTCCCTTGTGGACGCCCCACACGTTGAACCGGTGGACATGGGGCAATACGGACGCGGCTCCGCATCCGTGGCGTTCGGTGCTGGCTCGCTGGCGGATCAAGAGTCTCGGTTTGCGAGCGGAGGAGGCGCCCTTCAGTGTGCTGGCGCTGGAACAGGGTGTGCTCAGCGCGTGGAGCCGGCATCTGCTGCCAGCGCCGCCCGACTGGCCGTCGTCCGCCGCGCCGTTGGGCTTCTGGACGCTCCCCGCCGGCGTGGGACTGACCTTGCCGGCAGACGTCGTCGGCTATTTGTCTGCCGGCGACCGACCGGTGCTGATCGTCCTCGATGACCTCTGCCGATCGGATGCGATCCACACGGCCCGCGCAATTGACCAGAGCCTTCGGGCGACTCATGAACGGGGTCTGCTCATGGTCGATCGGTCCGTGCTGGAGTCTGGACCGGTCACCGATCGTCTATATGTGGTCGACCGCATCCACCTGTCGGCGGTGATGCCGCGGGTTTCCGCTGTGATCCATCGGGGCGGCATCGACGCGATCGCAGCGGCACTGATTGTGGGCGTGCCACAGCTGGTCTACCCAGCCGCCGAGGCCCAGCGGTTCTGGGCCGAACGTCTCACTCTCCTGGGGGTCGCGCCCGAGCCCTTGGATCGCCTCGCCCCACGAAGGCTTGCGGACGCCCTGCGCCGCTCGATCGCACGCGGGCCGGCGGCCGAGCACCTGCGCGGTGTGCTGCGCGACGAGGACGGCGTCGGAGCCTGCATCGCCCGCCTCGAACAGACCCACATCGCTACGCGGTAGCCGTATCCGGGCAAGGACACGTGCCCAGCTAGCCTGGAGCCATGTCGGAGGGTCCTCCGCTCTTCCTGCCTGTTGGGTTCCAGCGGTTTCATCGGTCCCGGTTCATCGATTACCAGTTGAACCGGGCGCACTCGCTGGGCTGGGCCGACGCTGCCGATTTGCACTGTGGAGCGGCGCAGTTGCGACGTCGGGCCGACCTGCCCGGCGTGTTCGAGACGATCGCCGAGGAGGCCGCGGGCCACGGACGACACCGTGCGGCCGCCGGCTCGATGCGGATTGCCGAGTTCTTCACTGCAGGGAGTGACCCGGTCAAGGTGGAGCGCTACCGGCGGTTCCGTGAACTCGTCGACCTTGGCGTTCCCGCGCTCGCCTCCGCACGGGTGGAGATCGACTACCGGGACGGCTTCCTGCCGTGTTACCGGTTGCCAGGCTGTGGACGCGGCACTGTTCTGGTGCATGGTGGGTTCGACTCGTTGATTGAGGAGTTCCTCGGCATCTGGCAGCGCATCGCCGCTGCTGGATTCGACGTGATCGCGTTCGACGGGCCCGGCCAGGGCGGCGCCCGCCGGCTGGCTGGCCTGCCGTTCGAGCATGACTGGGAGCGTCCGGTTGCGGCGGTTCTCGACCGGTTCGAGTTGGATCGGGCGAGCCTGGTCGGCATGTCGATGGGCGGGCATTGGGCGCTGCGTGCGGCCGCGTACGAGGAGCGCATCGATCGGGTGGTGTGCTGGCCGCCGGTGTACGACTGGCTGCTGCGGGTGCCGGCGGTGGTGCGTCCGGCTACGCGCTGGATGCTCGGCCGGCGTCGGTTCATGCGCTGGAGCATCCGCACTCGGGCCCGGCTCGTGCCGACCCTGGCTACGGTTGTCGACCAGGCGCTGTACATCATGGACGCCACCGATCCGGTCGCCGTCGTCGACTGGTTCCTGGCGATGAACCCGCGGCAGGTGGCCAGCGAACGCATCACCCAGGACGTCCTGGTGTTGATCGGCGAACATGATCGCTTCCAGCCGCCGCAACTGGCCCGCGCTCAGATCGCCGCGCTCACCAACGCCCGCTCGGTAACCACGCGCATCTTCACGACCGCCGAGCATGCCGACCAGCACTGTCAGCTGGGGAACCTGAGCCTGGCTGTTCAGGTCCTACTCGACTGGCTGGAAGGATAGCCGCGGGTTGGGCCGGCCTGGGACGGCACCGATTGCCGCCCTCTCGGAGTAGTGTTGCCGCCGGAGTGCCGGGAAGCCTGGTCGGCGGCGATGCCGTCTCGTTCCGGGCCGGCGCGTCCGAGGTCGGACGAGGCAATCATGCACGTGCTGCTCACCTGTTTCGGAACCCGTGGAGACGCTCAGCCGTACGCCGCGCTGGCGGGTGCACTCGTTCGCGCCGGGCACTGTGCGACCCTTGCCACCGCGGAAGGATTCCGCGACCTGGTGCCGGATGGGGTGTCGTTCGCCGGCGTCGGCTCGGAGATGCTGCGGCTGATCAGGGAGGTCATGCCCGAACTCAGCGGCGCCCGGGACGCGCTGCGGACCTTCGGCGCCATGCGTGACGCGATGCGGCAGCAGAACGCCGAGCTGTGGGCGGCCGCGCAGACGGCATGTCCCGACCTCGTGGTGTACCACCCGAAGGTGATCGGGGCGCCGCATGTCGCGGAGGCGCTCGGTGTGCCGGGTGTGCTGTCGCTGCCCCTGCCCTACTTCACGCCGACGAGGGAGTTCCTGCAGCCGATCCTCGGCGCTGCCCGGCTGCCGGGCTGGCTCAACCGGGCCTCGTACGGGCTGCGGCGCGCGGCCGCCCTCATGTACGGCGGCATGCTCGACGACTTCCGCCGCCAACTCGGCCTGCGGGCGGCCGGACGCCTCGCAGACCCACTGGTCGGCCCCGACGGCCGAGCGATCGATGTGCTCTACCCGTACAGCACCCATGTGGTGCCGCGGCCGTCGGACTATCCGCCGACCGCGCATGTCACCGGCTACTGGTTCCGCGACGAGCCGGAGTGGACGCCGCCCGCTGATCTGGCCGACTTCCTCGCCGCCGGCCTGCCGCCGGTCTACGTCGGCTTCGGCTCGATGGGTTTCGGCAAGGGCGCCGATGAGCGCCGCGATGCCGTGCTGGCGGCGCTCGCCACGAATCGGCTGCGGGGAATCATCGCTACCGGCTGGGGCGGCATCACCGCCGGTTCGGAGCTGTCGGATGACGTGTTCGCGATCGACGAGGCACCGCACGATTGGCTGTTCCCACGCATGGCGGCGGTGGTCCATCATGGCGGCGCGGGGTCGACCGCCGCCGGGCTGCGCGCGGGCCGGCCCACGCTGGTCGTCCCCTTCCTGGGTGACCAGCCGTTCTGGGGCGCTCGGGTGGCAGCCATCGGAGCCGGTCCCGGGCCGTTGCGGCCCTGGCGCCTCGCCGGCGGCCTGACCGCTCGGCTGGCCGACCTGGTCGGTGACCCCGACTACGGACGCCGGGCCGCCGACGTCGGCGAGCTGATCCGGGCGGAGGACGGTCTGGGCAACGGCGTCCGGATTCTCGAGTCGCTGATCGGGTAGCCCGGCCGCCACCGCGCTGGTCGTGGCGAGCACCCGTCTCATCCCGCCGCCGGTGCGCGCAGTGGTGCGAGGGCGAAGTCGGCGACGGCGGTCTCGAAGGGGTGTTGCGGCGTCCAGTCGAGTTCGGCGCGGGCCCGGGACGAGTCGGCGGTGATATGCCGGACGTCGCCGAGCCGGTACTCGCCGGTGACCACCGGGGGTGGACCGCCGAGCGCGGCCGACAGCCGGCTCGCCAGTTCGCCGATGGTGTGCACGACGCCGCTGCCGATGTTGAAGGCACGTACCGTGCCGTCCGGCTCCGACCCGGTCCAGGCGGCGGCGGCCAGGTTGGCGGTGGCCACGTCGCGGGCGTCCACGAAGTCGCGGCGCTGCCGGCCGTCCTCGAACACGCGTGGCGGCTCGCCGCGTTCCAGGCTGCTGCGGAACAAGGATGCCACGCCGGCGTACGGGGTGCCCTGCGGCATTCCGGCGCCGAGGACGTTGTGGTAGCGCAGCAGCGCGGCCCTGCCACCCGTCGCCCGCGCCCAGGCCGCGGTCAGGTGTTCCTGGCCGAGCTTGCTGGCGGCATAGACATTGCGGGGGTCGAGCTGGTCATCCTCGCCGACCAGCACCGGCCGCAGCGGCCGTCCCGACGCATCCTGCGGCTCGAACCGTCCGCGGCGCAGGTCGTCCTCCCGGCGTGCCGGCGGCCGGACGTGACCGTCGGGGCCGAGATAGGCGCCCTCGCCGTAGACCACCATCGAGGACGCCAGCACCAGCCGGCGCACCTCGCCGGCGGCCATGGCGGCCAGCAGCACCGCGGTTCCGGTGAGGTTGCTGTCGGTGTAGTCCGGAGCGTCGGCCAGCGACACCCCCAGCCCGACCTTGGCGGCCTGGTGGCAGACCAGGTCGACGCCGCGGAGCGCGTCGGCCACGGCGGACGGGTCGCGGACGTCGCCGCGGATCAGCTCCACCCCCTCGGGCGTGCCGGGCGCCGCGTCACCGGGGTGCACGTCGGCGCGCAGCGAGTCGAGCACCCGGACGCCGTGCCCGCCGCGCAGCGCCTCGTCGACGATGTGCGAGCCGATGAAGCCGACGCCGCCGGTGACCAGGATCAGCATCGAATGTCCTCCTCCAGCATCGGGCGGGCTCGGCGCCGCAGCAGGCGTCCGATCGAACCGGACGCCACCACAACCGTCGCGACCGCCAACACCCACGGCCGCGGAGCCGAGGCGTCGCCGATCGACAGGGCCAACGGCACGACCAGCCACTCCCAACGGCGAGACAGCGCCACGAACGGCACCAGGATCAGCGCGTACCAGGCGTAGAGAGGGTTCACCACCAGCAGGGCTACCCCGGCGAGCACCGTCTGGGCGTGCCAGGGCGCCGCCGGATCGGCCCGCCACCAGCTCAACGCCGCCGCCAGAGCCAGCACGGCCAGCGCTACCCAGGTCACCGCGGGCCCCGGCAGCAGCGCGGCGAGCAGCGCGAACCGGCTGCCGTCGGCGTAGCGTTCCTCGGCCAGGTAGCCGGGCAGGTAGCCCAGCACGTCCGGGCCGCCGGCCAGCACGAACGGCAGGTAGCCCACCACCACCGTGGCCGTGGCAGCTGCCAGCACCCGTCCGGGATAGCGCCGCAGCAGCGGCGGCGCGGCGAGCAGCGGCACCAGCTTCGTCGCCGCGGCCAGGCCGAGCAGCAGACCGCCCAGCCAGGCCCGCCGCGTCGGCGAGTTGGGCCGGCCGCCGGTGAGCACCAGGGTCGCGAGCAGCGCGAACAGGACACCGAGGGTGTCGATGTGGGCGTTGGCCACCGCCTCGATCGCCACGAACGGCGACCACGCCCACAGCGCCGCCCAGCGGTCGTCCAACCCGTGGCGACGTAGGCCGCGCACCAGGGCGAGGGTCACCGCGAACGAGGCGCCCAGGCCGGCCAGCTGCATCGGCCACCACTGGGCCTCCCGGGGCACCGTCGCCCGGACTGCGGCGAACCAGCCCTGCGCCACGGGCGGGTAGATGGTCGGCACCTCCGGCCGGTTGATCAACGTGCACAGCGGCGCACCGCCTGGAACCTCGCGGGTCAGCCGGGCATCGGGACACCGTGGGGTGCCGTCCGCTGCCGTCTCGAGGCGGGGAAACAGCCACTCCGGACGGAGGCCGCGCAGCTCGGCGGCGACCGGCGGGTGGGCGTAAGGCGAGACGCCGGAGCCGGTGACGATGCCGTCCCAGGCGTAGCGGGCGGAGTCGTCGGAGAATCGGGGCGGCCCGGCGAGGCCCGCGGCACCGATCAGCACCGCGCCGAGCATCAGCACGCCGGTGCCGGCTCGCCGTCGGCGTCCGGACAGCAGGACGACCATCGCGGCGGCGCCGCTCGCCCACGCGCCCCACACCCAGTACTGCACGGCATCGTCCGGCACGGTGGGGAACGGCAGGCCGCGGTTGCCGATCAGTGCGACCAGGGTGGCCGTGATCAGCGCAAGCGTTCCCGCGAGAACCATCCGCACATCCCGATCCTTGCCGCCCGAGCGGACGGCGGGCGAGGCTCGTCCCCGGATCGTAAGGAACTCGGCCCCCGACGGACGAGCCCGACGGCGGACCATGACGTGATGGACCTGCCGCTGCTGACCCGCGCCGCCGCCGTGGCCGATCGGGGCGCCGCCCGGCTGCGCGCCGCCCTGGCTTCGCCGGTGCGGACACCGCGCGTGGTCGTCGTGCTCGGCCGGGTGCTCGGCCCGGCCTACCTGATCTGCTTCCTGACCGGCCTCTACAGCCACCTGCTGCAGCATCCGCCGGACTGGCTGGTCTTCCCCACCCAGCCGGCCAACCTCTTCCAGATCACCCAGGGACTGCACGTCACCACCGGCACCATGCTGCTGCCGTTGCTGGTCGCCAAGCTGTGGGCGGTGTATCCGTTGCTGTTCGAATGGCCGCCCGTCCGCTCGCCGCTGCACGCGCTGGAACGCGGCTCCATCGCCGCACTGGTGGCGGTCGCCATCGTCGAGCCCGTCATCGGCCTGATCAACAGCGCCCAGTGGTACCCCTTCGGATTCCCCTTCATCGAGACCCACTATCTACTCGCCTGGCTGTTGATCGGGCTGATCGCGCTGCATCTGGCCATCAAGCTGCCGACGATCGTGCGGCACTGGCGGCGGGAGGGGCCCGATGAGCGCTGAACCGCCCACCGGCGGCGGAGACCGGTTCAGTCGCCGCGCCTTCCTCGGACTGGCCGGCGCCGCCACCGCCACCGCCGGCCTGGTCACCGCCGGCCAGTCGTTCGAGATCCTCGGCCCCGCCAATCTGGTCGCGCCCCGGGTGGCCGGGCGCGGCCCGCAGGGCCTGCCGGTGAACAAGACCGCCGCCGCCGCGGGCGTGCTCGACTCCGCCACCGATGCCGCCTGGCGGCTGCGCCTGGACGGCTCCGACGGCAGCCGGGCACTCAGCCGCGCCGAGCTGTCGGCGCTCCCGCAGGACACCCAGGTGCTGCCCATCGCCTGCGTCGAGGGCTGGACGACGAGCGCCACCTGGACCGGCGTCCCGCTCGCGTCGCTGCTCGCCGGCGTCGGCGGGATCGGCGACCGCCACGTGCGGCTGACCAGCCTTGAGGCGGGCGGCGCCTATCGGGTGAGCACCATGGGTCCCGAGTTCGCGACCGATCCGCGCACGCTGGTGGCGCTCGGGCTGAACGGGGCACCCCTCGACCTCGATCACGGCTACCCGGCCCGGATCATCGCCCCCGCCCGGTCCGGGGTCCTGCAAACCAAGTGGCTGGCGCACATCGAGGTGCTGCCATGATCCGCGCCGTGCGCGGGCTGCTCGCGCTCACGGCGTTCGGCTGTTTCGCCGTGTCCGCGACAGTGCTGCCCGCGCTGTCACCGGACGCCCTGCTGCGGCTCGGCGTCTGGCTCGCGGCCGCCATCGTGCTGCACGACGGCGTGCTGGTACCAACCCTGCAGCTGACCGGGGCACTGGCCGGGCGGCTACCGGTCCCCCGGGCGGCCGTACTCGTGGTCGAGGGCGGGCTGCTGCTGGGGCTGCTGGTCTCTGCCCTGGCGATCCCGCCGCTGGTCACCCAGCACAACGGCCCGGCCAACCCGAGCGTGGTACCCCAGGACTACCCGGCGAACCTCGGCCTCTTCTGGGCTGCTGACGCCGCGCTGGTGCTGGCGGCAGTGGTCGTCATCACTTGGCGAGGGCGACGAACCGGCGCCCGGCGCACCGCCAGCGGGCCACCGTCCTGAGCGCGACCCGTCCGGCCAGCCGGGTGAGCGTGGCGGTGCCCGCCTCGGCCCAGCCGAACGGCTCGCCGGCACGGCCGTCGGCGTCCACCAGCACCGCATCGAAGAGGCGGTCACGACGCGCCCGTGGATGGCACTCGGCCAGCACCACGCCGTCCGGTGCGAGGAGTGCGGCGACCCGGCTCAGCAGCCTGGCCGGGTCGCCGCCGATGCCGATGTTGCCGTCCAGCAACAGCACCGTGCTCCAGCTGCCCTCCCGCGGCAGCGGATCGAACACCGAACGGTGCAACACCGGCAGGCCTGCGGCGGCGGCCCGGCGGACCGCCGCGGGCGAGACATCGACCCCGAGCGCCGGACGGCCCGCCAGCAGCGCCGCCCGAACCATCCGCCCCGGTCCGCAACCCACATCGAGCACCGGTCCGCGACTGCGGGCGAGCACCGCACGATCGGTGGCATCGGCCGGGGCGAGGAAACGCTCGACCGCCAGCACCACCGGGGACGCCACGCCCGCCGGGTCGGCGAGCGGCTGCAGCCTCAGCGAGCCCACCAGACAACCCTCCATCGCCCGCTCGTAGGGCGAACCACACCCGCCGAACTCGGCCGCGACGGTGCTCATCGCGGCCACCCGCAGCCGCTCAGCACCGCGGCCAGGCGCGGGGCTGCAGCCGCCGCGCCGGCCAGGTCGGCGACGGTGTCGACGTCGCGCATCGCCAGCAGCGCGCGGACCCGTAGGCCGGCGTCGGCCAACCGGCGCAACTGTTCCGCGCCGGTGTCGTCACGCGACATCGGCACCCCCCGCACCAGCGCCCCGTCCGGGCGGCGCAGGCCAAGTGCCCAGTACCCGCCGTCCTCGGCCGGGCCGAGGAACGCGTCCACGTCGTCCGGCCAGTCGAAAGCCGGCGCGAGCACGGTGGCGTCCAGGTGGGGGGTATCCATGCCGATCAGCAGCATCGGCCCGGTCAGCTCGTCGAGACACCAGGCGATCCGCTCGTCCAGGGTTCCGGACGGCTGCGGCCACTCCTGCCAGCCGGGCCGTCCGGGTCCGCGTCCGTCGATCAGCAGGATCCGGCGCGTGGCCGGCAGGTCCGCGACGGCGTCCAAGGTGTCGGACAGGCAGGCGGCCGCGATCCGAGCCGCATCCGCGAGGCTGAACGGCGGATGCAGCCGCGTCTTGACCCGCCCCGGCACCGGCTCCTTCGCCACCACAACCAGGGCGGTCATCGGCCGGCCCCCGCCTTCAGACGCGGGTCGGCCAGCAGAGCGCGCATGTCCCGGACGGCCTGCCAGGTGCCGCGTAGTGTCCCGGTCACCTTCGAGCGGCCGACGCGCGGCCGGTACGCGACGTCCAGTTCCCGCACCCGCCAGCCGGCCGCCGCGGACGCCAGCACGAGTTCCAACGGGTAACCGCTGCGGCGATCCCACAGCCCGAGCGCCAGCAGGTCGGCACGCCGCGCCACCCGGATCGGACCCAGATCGTGGAGCCGCAGCCCGCACGCCCGGCGCACCATGGATGCCAGCACGACATTGGCCAGCCGGGCGTGCACCGGCCACGCCGTCACCGGCCGCGGACGCCGGCGACCCAGCACCAGATCCGCCGAACCGTCGAGCACCGGCCCGGCCAAAGCGGGCAGCTCGGCCAGCGAGAGCGACCCATCGGCGTCACAGGTGGCCACCAGCTCGGCATCGGCCGCCACGAGCCCCGCATGCACCGCGGCGCCGTACCCGCGCCGCGATTCGACCACGACCGTTGCCCCGAGCCCACGGGCCACCTCGGCGGAGCCGTCCGTCGATCCGTTGTCGACGACGATCGCCCGCCAGCCCGGCGGCAACCCGGCCAGCACGCCCGGCAGCGCCGCCGCCTCGTCCAGGCACGGCAACAGCACATCCACCGGCACCGGGGCGCCGCCGCGGCCAGCTGATTCGGTCGTCATCGCCGAGACGCTACGCATCCGGCGCGCGGCCCGACAGCGCGAAGTCCTTACGGCTCGGCAACGAATGTCGTCTCCCGCCGTCCCGGGGCTGCCTGCGGGCGACAGCCCGGCCTATCGTGAGCCATGCCCGCCGACCAAACCTCCGACCCAGGCCGCGACGCACTGCTGAACGACCGCCGCGTCCTCGTGGTCGAGGACGACCCCACCGTCCGCGAGGTCACCTGCGACTACCTTCGCGGGGCGGGGTTCATCGTCGATGAGGTGAGCGACGGCATCGCGGCGCTGCGTCGGGCTGCGGAGACCCCGCCCGACCTGATCGTGCTGGACCGGATGCTGCCCGGGGTCAGCGGGGTCGAGGTCTGTCGGCGGATCCGCCGCACCTCGTCCACGCCGGTGATCATGCTCACCGCACTCGGGTCGGTCGATGACCGGATCGACGGCCTGGAGGCCGGCGCCGACGACTACCTGAGCAAACCCTTCTCGCCGCGTGAACTGCTGCTCCGGGTCCGCTCCATCCTGCGCCGCAGCGTGGACGACCTGACCCCGGAGTCCCCATTCGCGATCGGTGACTTCGCCATCGACCCCGGCCTGCGCCGGATCGAGCACCATGGCGTCGAGTTGATCCTGCCAGTGCGCGAGTACGACCTGCTCGCCTTCCTGCTCAAGCACCCGAACCGGGTCTTCCGCCGCGGCGAGCTGCTGCGCGAGGTCTGGCGCTGGAATTTCGGCGACCAGTCCACGGTCACCGTGCACGTCCGCCGGGTCAGGGAACGTATCGAGCGGGACCCCTCCGAGCCCCGCTATCTGGTGACCGCCTGGGGGGTCGGCTACCGGTTCGATCCGACCGGGGCGGGCGGCGTGGACGAGGGGGGGCCGCAGTGATCGGGTTCATCGACTTCCTGCTGATCGTCGGCATCTCGGCGCTCGCGGCGGGCACGGTCTGCGGCATCGCGCTGCTGGTCCTGCGCCTGTCCCGGGCCGCCTCGCTCGCCGCGCGGCTGGTGGTGCTGGTCGCCGCCACGGTGCTCTCGGTGGTGGCCGCGACCCTGGCCATCGCCGTTCAGATGTACATCTCCCAACACGACCTGGTCGTGCTGATCTGGGTGATCGCGGTAGCCGCGCTGCTCAGCCTGGCCGTCGCCTGGGTGATCGGGAGCCAGCTGCGCCGGGCCGGCGCGCTCCTGCGCAGCACCGCCCGCGAGATCGCCGAGGGCGCGGTGGTGCCGGCCAACGCCGTCGAGGGCCGCGAACTGGCCGAACTCTCCGTCGAGCTCGCCGAGACCTCACGACGCCTGGCCGCCGCCCGGGCAGAGGTTGACCTGCTTGACCGGTCGCGCCGCGAGCTGATCGCCTGGATCTCCCACGACCTGCGCACCCCGCTCGCCGCCCTGCGGGCAATGGCCGAATCACTCGAGGACGGCATCGCCGCCGACCCGGGCCGCTACCTGCGACAGATGCGAGCCCAGGTCGACACCCTGGACCGGATGGTCGACGACCTGTTCGAGTTGGCCAAGATCCAGACCGGCACGCTCAGCCTCGCCCGCGAAACCGTCTCGCTGTTCGACCTGGTGTCGGACGCGGTCGCCGACCTCGGCCCGGTCGCCGCCGCCCGCGGCGTCCGGCTGCGCGAGCACGGCACCGGCGACCTGAACCTGTGGGGCGACGCCCGCGAACTGTCCCGCGTCATCGGCAACCTGCTGATGAACGCCATCCAGCACTCCCCCACCGGCGGCGAGATTCTGATCGAGGCACAGGCCCGCGACGACGGGCACGTGCTGCTCAGCGTCCGTGACGAGGGCGGCGGCATCCCCGAGGAGGACCTGGGCCGCGTCTTCCACCCCGGCTGGCGCGGAGCCGCGGCGCGCACCCCGGTCGCCGGCCCCGGCACCTCCTCCGGCGCCGGGCTGGGACTCGCCATCGTCCACGGGATCGTCGAGGCCCACTCCGGCGGGGTCAGCGTGGTCAACGTCCCCGGCGGCTGCCGGTTCGACGTCGTACTGCCGCGCGGCGACGCCGCCTGAACGTCGGTGATCACCTCGCGGGCTGCGGGGTCAGGCTTTATCGGCTGAGTCGCGAGCGCCTTCGACTCAAGCGAGTCTGACGTCGATCCCGGCCAGCTGTGGCAGGAGCGTCGTGCGGTACTGCCCCGGTGCCAAGTCTGGGAGCTGTCGCGTTGCGACGCTCGCTGCTGGCCTCGCTGGAGATCGTGGCCGCGTTCTGCGTCGCCCACGTGGCAGCCGGCGGTAAGCTTCCCACTGTGCACTGGCTGCTCGCCGCGGGCGCCTCGGTGTTCCTGGCTTCCTGGCTTGTTATCCGGCTCCGCTTCCGGATGCGCTGGATGGTCCCCGCATTGACCGTGACGCAGCTCTGGCTGCACCTGTCGGCGCCTTCGGTGACGTTCGCCCGCGATCTGCTCTGGGTGCAGGGCGGCCCTCGCCGCGGGCCGCCGGGGGTGCTCGCCCCCGCCCACTGAATCGCCGTTCGGACGTCCGTGCCGCGCGATCGGGCGGGAGCCTGCCCATCCACCGATCGAACGCCACGAAAGGCATCCATACAAATGAACATGCGAAACCTGAGCGCGCGTACGCTCGCCGTGCCGGCGCTGGCCGGCGTCCTGTTGACCGCGTCCGCGGCCGTCGCCAGTGCTCACGTCACGATCTCGCCCTCGACCGGTCAGGCCGGGGCGTACGCCGTGCTGACGGTCTCCGTCCCGCACGGCTGCGACGGGTCCGCCACCACGAAGGTCGCGATCAAGATTCCCGAGGGCATCACGTCCGTCACGCCGACCCGCAACCCGTTCTGGAAGGTCGCGGTGACCAAGGAGAAGCTGGCGCAGCCGGTCACCGACGCGCACGGCAACACCCTCACCGAGCGGGACGGCACCGTCACCTACACCGCGATCACGCCCCTGCCGGACAAGCAGCGGGACTCCTTCGAGCTCTCCCTGAAACTGCCGGACGCCGCGGGCCAGACGCTCGCCTTCCCGACCGTGCAGACCTGTGGGAAGGGCCAGACCGGGTGGACGGAGGTCGCCGCCGCCGGACAGGACGCCGACAGCCTCGAACACCCGGCCCCGACGCTGACCCTCACCGAGGGTTCCGGCGACGGCAACGGTCACGGCTCGGCCACCGCCACACCCAGTGCGGCTCCGGCGCAGCCGGCGGCGGCCGGCTCCGGGCCCGACCTCGGGGTCTACGGGCTGGTGGCCGGCGTGCTCGGCCTCGCGGCCGGAGGAACGGCGCTGGTGCAGGTGCGTCGCAAGTCCTGACGTGACACACCTCACCCGGCGGGCGACGTGGCGCTGGATCGCTCGGATCCTCGCCACGGCGCTCGCCGCGCTCACCGTCGCCGCGGGGTTGGCGCTGCCCGCCCACGCGCACGCCTCGCTGATCGGCACCAACCCCGCCGAGGGTGCGGTCGTGGCGGCGTCGCCGCCGGCGGTGACGTTCCGCTTCGACGAACCCGTGACGCTGCCCGATAGGGCCGTCCAGGTGTTCGACGCCGCGGGGGCTCCGGTACCGGCGGACGCCGCGGCCGCCGACGCGGTCGTGACGGTGTCGCTGCCCGGGGGCCTGTCGGGCACCTACGTGGTCGCCTGGCGGGTGATCTCGGCAGACGGCCATCCGATCGCGGGTTCGCTGAGCTTCTCGGTCGGCGCGCCGAGCCCGCACCGCATCCAGCCGGTCGTCGCGGACGCCCCGAGCTGGGTCGCGGTCCCGCTGGCGGTCGTCCAGGTGGTGCTGTATCTCGGGCTGTTCATCGCGGTCGGGCTGGGCGTCTTCGGCGCGTTCGTGCTGCCGGAGGGTTCCCGCGTCGACCGCCTGCGGGGGGTGCTGACCCGGGTCGGCCGCTACGGCGCCGGCGTCGCCATCGTGGCCGCGGTCGCGTCCGTCGGGCTGACCGTCGCCGACCAGCAGGCGCTCGACCCGGACGGGCTGCTCACCCTTCGCGCCTGGACGGGCGCCACCACCGACCAGCTGATCGCGGTGACGCTGCTGATCGCCGGGGTGCTGACCGTCGGCGCCGACGCGAGCCTGGCGAGCCGGAGCAAGCGTCGCCTGGTGGTCGGAGTGGGTGCCGCCGCGGCCGTGATCGCCCCGGCGGTGACGGGGCATTCGCGGGCGTTCGGTCCCGCCTGGCTGGTGATCGCCACCGACATCCTGCACGTGCTGCCCGGCAGTGTCTGGCTCGGCGGCCTGATCGGACTGGCGATCGTGCTGTCCGGCACCCGGGGCCGGCCCAACCTCGGCGTGGTCACCCTGACCCGCTTCTCCACCCTGGCGGCCGGGGTGCTGGCCGCACTCCTGGTCAGCGGCACCGTCCTCACCTGGCGGATCATCGGCAGCTGGGAGGACCTGTTCGGCACGTCCTACGGCCGGCTGCTGCTGAGCAAGATCGTCCTGGTCGCGGCGGCGAGCGGGGTGGCCAGCTGGAACCGGTTCGTGCTGCTGCCCCGGGTCACGGGCGGAGCCACGGAGGGCGCCACCCGGCGCGAACGCGGCCAGGCCGAGGCCGCCAAGGGCCGGAACCTGATCCGCCTGGGCCGGCTGGTCGCGATCGAAGCGTCCATCCTCGTGGTGGTGCTCGGGCTCACCAGCGTCCTGGTCGACCAGTCGCCAAGGTCGTCGGGACAGGCCGTCGCGACCGGACGCACGATCGTGGCGAGCGCGCCGCTCGGCACGTCGCTGACCGCCCTGGCCACGGCTGCGCCCGGGACGGTGGGCCGCAACGTCCTGCTGGTCCAGATCCAGGACGCCGGCGGCGACCCGGTCGACACTGCCTATCCGCCGACGGTGCGGGTGCGTTCGGACGCGGTCGACCTGGGCGCGGTACCGGTGGTGAGCCAGGCGTCCGGAACCTATCGGGGCGTCGTGGTGCTGCCCAGCCCGGGGAGTTGGCGCATCCAGGTGAGCCTGCGGCTGAGCGAATTCGAGAATCCGGTGGCCGAGCTGGTCCTCGACGTCAGCTGACGGTGGCCCGCACCGGCAGCGTGTAGAGGAAGCCGGCGACCCGCAGCTGCACGTAGAACAGGTAGTCGCCGGCGTCGCTGAACTGGGTGTGGAAGGTGAGCCGGGTGCCGTCCGCCTCCTGTCGCGGGCCCTCCAAGGGATGCAGATGGGCCACCGATCCGGTGGCGGTCCGGAAACCGGTCACGTGGGCGTAGGCGCCCAGATAGGTGCCCAGGTCGACCGGTTTGCCGCCGGGGCCGCGGACGACGAGCGCCATCTCGCCGTCGGGGCCCTTCGCCAGCGGCCGGTCGAACGCCACGGTGACGCCCTGATCGGCCTCGTCCGCGGCGTCCGGAGCCGGGGACGCCTTGCCGCCCACCGTTGCGGTGCCGGCGACCATCGCGTAGTCGCCGCTGGCGGCGTCCGCCCGGGCGACGAACTCGGCGATCACCCGGTAACTGCCCGGCTCGGGCAGCGTCAGCCGCGCCGACCAGGTGCCGTCCTTGTCTAGGGTGGGATGCAGGTGGCGGAAGACGGTCAGGTCCTTGCGGACGACGTAGAGGTGCAGCGGCTTGGTCTGATGGTCGATGAAGTCCGTGACGACGTTGCCGTCGAGGAAGCGGATCCGGAAGCTCACCCTGCCCGGGACGCCCGCCGTTCTCGGCAGCGACACCGCCTCCATCGTGTAGCCGAACTCGGTGGCACGGGTGCCGTCCCCGACCAGCGGGGTGATGCGGTCACCCGTCTCGCTGTCGTGGGAGTGCGCCGGAGCGGCGGCCGGGGTGGTGGGCGCGGTGCTGCCGCACCCGCTCACCACGAACGCCAACACCAAGGTCGCGGCCGCCACCCCCAATTTCCTCACCGGGTCATTCTGCCAAGCGGGGCCGCGAGGTCCGAACTGGCGACTCACGGGCCGCCCCGATTCGCTAAGGAAGCGCTGCTGAACGTGCGATCCGCTGGTTGAGCTTGTCTAAAACCCCCTGTCAGCGACGGTCTCGACAAGCTCGACCAACGAAAGATCAGCGCTTCCCTAAAGGCAGCTCGGGCCGCAGGGAACAACAGGAGCGCGGAGCGGGTACTCCGTTCCCACCCGCTGGGAGTGGACGCGCCCTCAGCGCTCGTTGTTCTCGTCGCCGATCACGCCGTGGTCGTGGTCAGGGACATCGTCCCGATTCATGTCCGCCAGCCGAGCGGTTCGGGCGTCCCAGCGCAGCAGCAGCGCACCAAGGATTGCGGCCAGGAAGCTGCCGGCCAGGATGCCGACCTTCGCAGCCCTAAAGTGTGCGCCGTCCTCGAAGGACAACTCGGTGATCAGCAGCGACACGGTGAACCCGATGCCGCACAGGAAACCGATCGGAAGAAGGTCGCGCAGTCCGATCGCGTCGGGCAGCCGGAACGGCGTGAGCCGGGTCACCAGTGCCGTCGTTCCGAGCACACCAAGCACCTTTCCCGCGACGAGACCGACCAGTGCGGCAATGAACACCGGTTGGCCGAAGACTCCCTCCGATCCCCCGGCAAGGGTCACGCCGGCCGCGAAGAAGGCGAACACCGGCAGTGCGAAGCCGGCCGAGAAAGGCCGGACGGCGTCGTCCAGGGTGTGCGTACGAGCATGCGGTTCGCCATGCACGGCGAAGGCCGGAACCGTGAGTCCCAGGACGACACCGGCGATCGTCGCGTGCACCCCGGAGGCGTGCATGAATGCCCATGCGACGGCGGCTACGGGGATCAGCAACCACCACCGCAGCCGGCGGGCACGCGTCAACAACCCGAACAGCGCGACCGCACCCAGGGAGGCGAACAACGGCAACGGGTGGATCGACTCCGTATAGAAGGCGGCGATCACGATGATCGCCAGCAGATCATCCACCACCGCCAGCGTGAGCAGGAAGGTCCGCAGCGGCCGGGGCAACCCGCGTCCGAAGATCGCCAGCACCGCCAGGGCGAAGGCGATGTCGGTGGCAGTCGGGATCGCCCAGCCGTGCAGACCCTCGGCATCACCCATCCCGTAGACCAGCGCCACGAACAGCGCGGCGGGTACGATCATGCCGCCGACCGCAGCGAGCACCGGCACGGCAGCCTCCTTCGGCTGCCGCAGACTGCCGGCAAACAGTTCGTGTTTCAGCTCGACACCGACCACGAAGAAGAACACCGCCAGCAGCCCGTCCGCCGCCCACGCCGACAGCTTCAGGTCCAGGTGCCATTCGGCAGGGCCCACTTGGAACGCCGACACGGTGGCGTAGAGCCCCTGCAATGGTGAGTTGGCCAGGATCAACGCGATCGAGGCGGCCACCAGTAGCAGGATGCCGCCGGTGCTCTCGTCGGTGACGAAGTGGGTGACCCGGTCCTTCAGTGACACGGTGGGCCGTGCGGCGCTCACATGACTCTCCCTGATCGATGCGGGGTATTCACCGGACGGCGGATACCAGCGCCGACCAGACTTCCCGGCTCACCAGCGAGGCAGTCTAGTACACCTCGCTGCGGACCACCTCGTCGGTCGGTCTCCGCACACGATCGGTCGACGGCGGATAATGTGCGGTCACACGTCGTTGAGCCGTCGCCAATAGCGGACCACTGCCAAGATCGCGAGTGGCGCCACGGCGGCAGTGAGCCCGAGCGCGCCGGGTTGGATCTCGGCGGCGGCCTGCGGCCCGCCCATTCCGGTGAGCAACGACGGCACCGCGTACGGGAACCAGGCTCCGGCTCCCAGGACGACGACGATCTGGGTGACCGCCACGATGGCGATCAGCACCCCGATCGTGCCCAGCGGACTGCGCGTCAGGCTGGCGACCCAGGCGAACGGCAGCGCCAGACCCACGGCGAGCAGCCCGGCCACAGCCCCGTCGGCGGCATTCCGCCACGCCAGGACACCGGGCTCGCCACCCACGGCCACCGAGGCGACCAGCGTGATCATGATCGCCGCCACGACGCACACGCCGAGCCACCCGGCGAGCAAGAGGGCCTTGGTCAGTCCCACCGTCGCCGGCCCGGCCGGCAGACCGATCAGCGCGCCAGCGGTACCGTCGCTGAACTCGCGCCCGTAGCTCCAAGCGGCGGCGAACCCGCCGGCGGTCAGCGTGGCGACCGACAGCAGCTGACCGACCACCAGCAGGTGGGTGGCGGCCAGATCACCCGTTGCGTACGGCAGGAACTTGGCCGCGGCCGCACCCGGCAGCGCCGGCGAGCGGGCCAGCGCCACCGCGCCGATGGCGGCCAACGGCACCAGTCCGACGAGAAGAGGGGTGATCAACCGGGCGATGACCGAACGCCGCAACTTGAGCGCCTCCACGCTCCACGTCGCATGGAAGCCCGCGGCCCACGACCAGCTTTCCACGCGGTCTGTCATGCCTCACCCCGGCCCATGTCGGCGTCCAGAACCATCGCGAAGAACCTCCGTTCGAGTTCGGTGCCGCCAGGCGTGAGCGTGCCGATCACCCGTCCGCCATGCACGACCACGATCCGTCCGGCGATGCGCGAGACCTCGTCCAGGTGGTGGCTGGAGACCAGGACGCCCGCACCTCTCGAGGCCAGCGCACGCACCACGTCCCGGACGATCACAACCCCGGCCGGGTCGAGCGCATTCGTCGGCTCATCCAGGATCAGCGCGCGCGGTCCGTGGAGAGTGGCGCAAGCCACACCCAACCGCTGCCAGTTGCCAGCCGACAGCGTGCCCGCCGCACGCCCGGCCCAGCCAGCGAGCTGGAACCGCTCGATCGCGACATCCGCAGCCCCGACGACACCGGCCCGATCCAGACCGTGCAGCCGGCCCGCCGCCAGCAAGTTTTCACGCACCGTGAGTTCCCGGTACGCCAGAGGCGCCCCCAGGAACTGGCCGAAATGCCGGGCTGCCCGAGCCGGCAGCCCAATCGGGTCGTGACCCAATACGGCCGCGGATCCCTCCTCGGCGCGAAGCCTGCCGGCAAGCGCCCGCAACGCGGTGGTCTTGCCCGCACCATTGAGCCCCACCATCGCGACGACCTCACCCGCACTGACCTCGATATCGAAACCGGTAAGCGCCGGCTGGCCACCGAACGAATGCCGGACGGCCCGCAACTCCAGCACGGTCATTGCGTCCCCCCGACCGCGAGCAGATCGAGAGCGCGGCGCACGACGGCATCGAGCGTGACATCAGGTTCCGTAGCCGGCCAGGCGAGCAACGCCGCCGAGATCGCAGCCAAACAAGCAGCGGTGGACACCGCCGCATCGATCGGATCCACCCGCTGACCGACGAGCCTGTCCACGATCGCGTCCTGTGTCGCCTGAGTCGCCGCCACCATCGCGCCCCGCAACTCGGGAACCCCGGCCACGACAGCGACCCGGCGGCGCGCCGTGGCGTCCTCGAACGGGGTGACCCCATCCAGCGCGACGAGAAAGCCACGGCGGACGCGCTCGAGCGCAGGCAGACCGATCGGCTGACCGGCCACCGCCTCGGCGATCAACGGATCGTAGGGGTCGGAGACCACCACCGAGTCCTTGGTCGGAAAGTGGCGAAAGAAGGTCATCGAGGTCACACCCGATGCGGCAGCGATCTGCGCTACCGTCGTCGCCTGGTACCCGTGGGACTCGAACAGGCCCAGCGCTGCCGCGAGGATCCGGGCCCGGGTCCGCACCGCTTTGGTCGCTTTCAGCC
>CALMIQ010000537.1 GCA_937863965.1 uncultured Micropruina sp. | reverse complement strand
GCCGGGGGCGTCGATCGTGCTCAGCGCCTCACTTGCCGGCGCCGGCGGTGAGGCCCTCGCGGAGCGGCTTCTGGCCGAAGACGAACACCAGCAGCGCCGGGATCATCGAGATGATGACGCCGGCCAGCACGGTGGCCACCGACCCGCTGCCGAGCTTGCCCTGCAGCGACACCAGGCCCAGCGGCAGGGTGAAGTTCTGCTCACTGATGGTCATGATCAACGGGCGGAAGAACTCGTTCCAGTGGTAGTTGAACGCCAGGATTCCAACGATCGCCAGACCGGGCGCCGACAACGGCAGATAGATGCTGAAGAAGGTCTTCCACGGCCCCGCCCCATCGATCTCGGCGGCCTCACCGAGCTCGGCGGGCAGGCCCATGAAGTACTGCCGCATCAGGAAGGTGCCGAACGCGGTCGGCAGCGCCGGAATGATCAGCGCGAGCAGGGTGTCGGCCAGGCCCATGCCACGGATCAGCATGAACACCGGGACGATCGTCACCTGCATCGGCACCATCATGGTGGCCAGGATCACCGCGAACAGGCCGTTCTTGCCGCGGAACTCGAACCGGGCGAACACATACCCGGCCATCGCGGCGCTGATCATCTGGCCGGCGGCGACCAGCAGCGTGACCAGTGCCGTGTTCCACAGGTACAACCAGACCGGGATCTGCTCGAACACGTCGACGAACGCCGAGAACCCGGGCGTGGTCTCCTGGGTGACCGGATCCTGCGGGGTGAGGGCGGTGAGGAGGGTCCAGACCACCGGGCCGATGGTGAGGAACACACCGATGGCGAGCACCAGGTACTTGGCGAACGTCCCGAGCCCGGCGAGGGGCGAACGAGGCGTGATTGCGTCGATATTGCTCATGAGAACCTCACCCGTAGAAGACGTAGCGCTTGCTGAGCTGGAACTGGAGGCCGGTGACCAGCATGATCACCAGGGTCAGGACGATGCCGACTGCCGAGGCCCCGCCGAAGTCGAGCTGCCGGAACGCCGACTCGTAGATCACCATCACCGCCGTGCGGGTGTCGTCGCCGGGCCCGCCCCGGGTCAGCACCCAGGGCTGGTCGAAGATCTGCAGCGCGTTGATGATCGCCATCACCGAGGCGACCAGCATGGTCGGGCTGATCAGCGGGATGGTGATGTGCCGGAACTGCGACCAGCCCACCACGCCGTCGATGGACGACGCCTCGTACACCTCCTTCGGGATGCCGGCGATGCCGCCGATGAACATCAGGAACGTGAAGCCGAAGTTCTGCCACACGTAGACGATCAGCACGACCACCTTGGCGCCGAAGCCGGTGGTGAGCCAGCCGACCTTGCCGACGCCGATCAGGGTGAGGAACTGGTTGACCAGGCCGAACTCGTAGTTGAACAGGTAGGCCATGATCAGCGACACCGACGCCGCCGACAGGATCAGCGGGAAGAACAGCGCCGAGCGGAAGAACGTCCGAAGCCAGTCGGGCATCTTGGACTGCACCAGGATCGCCAGCGCCAGGGCGACCGCCAGCTGCACGATGACGGCGGCCGCCACGAAGCCGAGGGTGTTCAGGAAGGACACCCGGATCGTCGGGTTGGCTCCCATCTGGACGAAGTTGTCGAAGCCGACGAACTGCGGAGGCGTGATGATGTCCCAGCGGAAGAAGGCCAGCACGATGGAGCCGATGATGGGCACGATGCTGAACAGTCCCAGGCCGATCACCGTCGGAGCCAGGAAGACCGAGATCAGCGCTCTGTTCTTGTTCTTCTTCCGCGGAGATTCGACGGCGGTGGCCCGCGCGGGCGCCTTGGTCGGGGTGGTTGTGGTGGACATCAGCGTCCCTTCAGTGCGAGTTCGAGGTCACGCTGCATCAGCTCGAGGCCGGGTCGGACGCCGTTCGGTCCGTTCATGATCGTGGCGACCACGTTCTTGAGCAGCGCGGATTCGACCGCCGCCTGTTGCGGAGGGGCGGGCATCGGTCCGGTGGTCGGGAATTTGACCAGCGTGTCGTAGAAGACGTTCCAGTGCGCCGGTCCGACCCCCGCCCCGTAGAGCTGGTCGTTCAGCGAACGACGCGGCAGCGACGAGTCCGGCTTGTTGTGGGCGATCGACATGCCCTCGACGGAGACGCAGTACTTCAGCCACTCCCACGCCTCGTCCTTGCGCTCCGAGACGTCCATGATCGCGTAGCCGCCGGCGCCGAATTGATGCCGCTGCCCGTTCATCGCCGGGAAGTAGGTGACGTCGTAGGCGTCGTTGGCGACTCCCGCCTCCTTCAGCCCCTGCACCCAGAACCCGCCGGCCGGGGTCATCCCGACCCCGCCGGTGGAGAACAGCGAGACCAGTTCGTTGCCGCCGCCCTGGGCCGGGTTGGCCGCGAGGCCCTCGCTGACCAGGCGCTGCAGCACCGAGAAGCTCTCCACCGTGGCGTCGTTGAGGGCGTCCGCGTTCTCCCACAGGTAGCCGCCGCCGCGCGGGGTCTCGTTGGGATAGAACCGCTTCCAGAACCAGTCACCGCCCGGGGCCTTCTCCTCGGTGAGGAAGCTGGTCTTGTTCACGTACATCCAGGGCACCACACCGCCCCACAGCCGGTTGTTCCAGAAGTAGGGCAGGAAGCTGCCCTGGCTGCCCTTCTTCATCGCCCGGGCGAGGGTGAAGAAGTCGTCGATCGTCCAGTTGTCGCTCGGCCGCTGCAACCCGGAGCGCTGGAGTGCCGAGGTGTTGTAGAACACGTTCGCGGCGTTGAAGTTGTCCGGCAGCTGGAAGAGGCTGCCCTTGTAGAAGAAGGATTCGATCAGTGAGGGATGGACGTCGTCGAAGTACTCCTGCATCTCGGCGGCGTCGCGTTGTACGTAGTCATCGAGGGGATGTGCCATCCGGGAGGCGAACAGCTGGGTGCCCTCGGTGGCCACCGTGACGACGTCCGGTGGGGTGCCGGCCGCGATCATGGTCAGGATCTTGGCGAAGTATTCGCTCCAGTCCTGGCCCTGGATCGCCACGATCCGCACGGGAATGTCGGGGTGCTTGCGCCGGAAGCCGTCGATCAGCCCCTGCCGCTGGGCGGCGTCCTGTTCGGTGCCGAAGAGTGCGATGGTGAGGGCGCTCTGTCCTCGTCCTGGGATGTCGGCGCCGGTCAGCCGGGGTATCGACACGACCGTGCCGACGACACCGAGACCGATCGCGCCGAGCATGGCTCTGCGTGTGAGGTCAACCACTGTGTTTGCTCCTATGGGGTGGAGGAAACCGTTGCCCGGACACTCGGCAACGTTGCCAAATGGATTTAGCAACTGAACGCTAGACACCGGCGACCCCCGCCGTCAAGGGAATCGGGGGAATCCGCCCGACCCGATCGCGGCCCCGTCGGACGGCCGCCGCGCTTCCCGCGTCGCCACGTCGGCACGTCCCGCCCGTGAGCAGGTCATATGCTGGCCGGGTGACCCCTCGGTACGCCCTCGAGCTGGACGGGGTCAGTGTCTGGTTCGGCGGCCGGCGGGTGCTCGACGGACTGTCCTGGACGGCCCGCGTCGGCGAACTGACCGCGCTGCTGGGCCCGAACGGGGCCGGCAAGACCACCGCGCTGCGCTGCGTCACCGGGCTGCTCCAGCCGGAATCCGGCCGGGTCCGGGTGATGGGCGGATCGCCCGGGGACGCCAACGAGCGGATCGGGCTGATGCCGCAGTCGGTCGGGGCCTGGTCGGCGGTCCGCCCCGGCGAGCTGCTGCGCTATCTCGCGGGGCTCTACCCCGACCCGATGCCGGTCGGCGACCTGGTCGACGCGCTGGGCCTGGCGCCGCTGCTGAACCGGCCCTATCGGCGGCTGTCCGGCGGCGAGCAGCAGGCGGTCAACCTCGCCGGGGCACTGGTCGGACGCCCCGAACTGGTGCTGCTCGACGAACCGACCGCCGGCATGGACCCGCACGCCCGGCGGCGCACCTGGCAGGTGATCTCCGGCCTGCGCGGACGGGGCGTGTCGGTGCTGCTCACCACCCACGACATGGACGAGGCCGCGCGGCTTGCCGACCGGGTCTGGATCATGGACGCCGGACGGGTCACCGTCTCGGGCACGGTCGCCGAGCTGACCGCCGAGGCCAGCCTGGAGGACGTCTTCCTGCGGCACACCGGGGGGGCGGCGTGAACGCGACCCGGATCGTCCGGCATGCCGCGATGGAGTTGCGGATGCTGCTGCGCAACGGCGAACAGCTGCTGCTGGCCTTCGCGATCCCGCTCGGTCTGCTGATCGGCGGGCTGGCCTGGGGGCAGGGATTCGGGCTCGACCTCGCCGTCTTCCCGGCGTCCGTGGTGGCGGTGGCGACCTGGTCGACCGCCTTCACCTCGCTGGCGGTGGCCACTGGCTTCGAGCGCCGCTACGGCGTCCTGGAGCGGCTGGTGGCGACCCCGCTCACCCGGGCCGACCTGATCGCCGGCAAGGCGCTGGCGGCGACCGCCCTGGTGGCCGTCCAGGCGGCGCTGCTCAGCGCGGTCGCCCTGGTCTGGGGGTGGCGTCCGGCCTGGACGCCGGCGGGCGCGGCGTCCGCCGCGGTCGCCATCGGGCTCGCCATCGCCGCCTTCGCCGGGCTGGGCCTGCTACTGGCCGGCACCCTGAAGGCGGAGGTCACCCTGGCCCTGGCCAACCTGGTCTACCTGGCCGGGCTGGCGCTCGGCGGCCTGATCGCCGACCAGCCGCCCTGGCTGCCGACCGCCGCGCTGGGCTCGGCGCTGCGGGCGGCGTCCGCCGGGGCGGGAGCGCCGCTGGCCCTGCTGGTCCTGGCCGCCTGGGCTGTGACCCTCACCCTGATCGCACGGAAGGCGTTCCGATGGACATCCTGAAGGGCCGGCGGAGCCTGCACCGGTGGGCCGTGGCGAACCTGGTGGCCAACATGGCCATCGTGTGGACCGGCGCGCTGGTCCGGTTGACCAAGTCGGGGCTCGGTTGCCCGACCTGGCCGCAGTGCGACGCCGGCTCGTACGTGCCGCATCCCGAGGCGGAATGGCACGCCTTCATCGAGTTCGGCAACCGGCTGCTCACCTTCGTGCTGATCGCCATCGCGCTCGGCACCGCCATCACGGTGTTCCGCACGGTCCGGGCGCGGCGGGTCAGGATGCTGTCCATCCTGATCGGCCTGGGCATCGGCCTGCAGGGCGTGGTCGGCGGGCTGACCGTGCTCAGCCAGCTCAACCCCTGGGTGGTCGGGCTGCACATGGTGCTCTCGGTCGGCCTGATCGTGGCCTGTGTGACCGTCGTGCACGACGCCTTCGAGCTGCGCCCGGAGCCCGCGCCGCGACGGCTGTGGCTGGCCGCGCAGGCGGTGTTCTGGCTGTCGCTGCTGATGATGTACGCAGGCACCGTGGTCACCGGCGCCGGCCCGCACTCGGGCGACGGCGCGGCGCAACGCAACGGCTTCGACCTCAGCGAGGTGGCCCGGGTGCACTCCGTGACGATGTGGATCACGCTCGCCGTCACGGTCTGGCTGGCCTACGCCGCACGGGGCGTCCGGCGCGTCCGGCGCGCCGCGCTGCTGGTGATCGGCACCGCCTGCCTGCAGGCCGTCATCGGCTACACGCAGTACCTCACCCACCTGCCGATGGGCATGGTGTTCGCGCACATGGTCGGCACCACCCTGTACACGGTGGCGATCAGCCACCTGTGGCTCTCGGCGGTGCCGGAGGCTCAGAAGATCAGCGGGTCGACCGCGGCGGCCAGGAAGACCACCGCCAGGTAGGAGTTCGACAGGTGGAACAGCCGCATCGGCCGCAGCGCCGCCTCGGTCAGCCCGGCCCGGGCCCGCCGCAGCAGCTGGATCGACTCCACGATCATCACCACGCCGGCGATCAGCGCGACCGCCGGATAGAGCCAGCCGGTCTGCGCCACCGGCCAGAGCACCAGGCTCACCGCGACCGTGATCACGGTGTAGACGACGATCCGCCAGGCCACCGCGGGCGGAGCCATCACCACGGGCAGCATCGGGACGTGCGCCTGCCGGTAGTCCTCCTTGTAGCGGAAGGCCAGCGCCCAGGTGTGCGGCGGCGTCCAGAAGAAGACGATGGCGAACAGCACCAGCGGCGGCCAGGCGATGCTGCCGGTGACCGCCGTCCAGCCGATCAGCGGTGGGAAGCAGCCCGCGATGCCACCCCAGACGATGTTCTGCGAGGTGCGCCGCTTCAGCCCCATCGTGTACACGAAGACGTAGTAGGCGTTGGCGGTCATCGCCAGCGAGGCCGACAGCCAGTTGGCGCCGAATCCGAGGATCAGCGCGGCCAGCACGCCGAGCACCGCGCCGAAGACGTAGGCGCGGGCGGGCGGCACGCTGTTCAACGGCATCGGACGCCGGCGCGTCCGGCGCATCTCGGAGTCGATGTCGGCGTCCAGCACCGAGTTGAAGACGTTCGCCGAGCCGGCCGCCAGGGTGCCGCCGATCAGCGTCCAGACCACCTTCTGCCATTCCGGCACGCCGCCGGCGGCCAGGAACATGGCGGGTACGGTGGTGACCAGCAGCAGTTCGATGATCCGTGGCTTGGTGAGGGCGAGGTAGGCCCGGAAGGAGCCCGCAGTCGTGGCGTCAACCGCCGGCGCCGATGAGTGCATCCCCGTCCTCTCCTGCTCGCTCGGATCGCGAGCAGTCTAGCCCGTCTGCCCCGCCCGACAACATCGACCCACTAGTGGCCTGTCGCCCGCGAGGCTCGAGGTCTCCCGGGCGCCGCCAGGGCCGAGACTTGGGGGCGACATGCCACTAGAGTGCCGGGAGCGCGGGAATCGAGTCCGGGTCGGACCGTACGACACAAGGGAGTGGATCGAGAGTGAACGATCGTTTGAAGGCTTTGGCGGATGCGGGAGTGAGCATCTGGCTCGATGACCTGTCGCGGGCGCGATTGAGCAGCGGGAACCTGGCCGGCAAGATCGCGCAGGATTCGGTGTCCGGGGTGACCACCAACCCGACGATCTTCGCCGCCGCCCTGTCGCAGGGCGCCGATTACGCCGCGCAGTTGCGGGAGTTGGGTGCGGTCGATGTGGACACCGCGATCAAACAGCTGTGCGGCACCGACGTGCGGGACGCGTGCGACCTGTTCGCCGAGGCGTATGCGGCCTCCGCGGGGTATGACGGCCGGGTGTCGATCGAGGTCGCCCCGACCCTGGCCAACGACACCGACGCCACCATCGCCCAGGCCGCTGAACTGCATGCCCTGGTGGGCCGGCCGAACGTGCTGATCAAGATCCCCGCCACCAAGCCCGGCCTGCCGGCGATCACCGCCACCATCGCCGCCGGGATCTCGGTGAATGTGACGCTGATCTTCTCCGAGGACCGCTACCGGGAGGTGATGGACGCCTACCTGACCGGCCTGGAACAGGCCGCGGCAGCGGGCAGGGACCTGTCCACGATTCACTCGGTGGCGTCGTTCTTCGTGTCCCGGGTGGACGCCGAGGTCGACTCCCGGCTCGCAGCCCTGGGCCGTGCCGATCTGCAGTCGAAGACGGCGATCGCGAACGCCCTGGTCGCCTACGGCGCCTTCGAGGACGTGTTCGGTTCCGACCGGTTCACGGCGTTGCAGGCCAAGGGGGCGAACCTGCAGCGGCCGTTGTGGGCCTCCACCGGCACCAAGAGCCCCGACCTGCCCGACACCCTGTACGTCACCAACCTGATCGCCGACGGGGTGGTCAACACCATGCCGGAGAAGACCATGGACGCCTTCGCCGACCACGGCGAACTCGGCACCTCCATCGTCGGCCAGGCCGCCACCGGCCGGGCCGTGCTGGACGAAGTCACCGCCGCCGGGGTCGATCTGGCCGACGTCTACCAGGTGCTGGAAGACGAAGGCGTCGAGAAGTTCATCGTTTCCTGGCACGAACTCGTCGCATCGGTCGAGAAGGCAATTGCCTGCGTCAACTGATCCACGCCACGATGGCCCGGTGAGCGAATCGAGCGCGTCCGTCAACCCCCTGCGCGATCCCCAGGATCGCCGGCTACCCCGGATCGCCGGGCCGTGCGCCCTGGTGCTGTTCGGGGTGACCGGCGATCTGGCCCGCAAGAAACTGATGCCGGCCATCTACGACCTGGCCAACCGCGGCATGCTGCCGCCCGGTTTCGGCCTGATCGGCTTCGCGCGGCGGGACTGGGAGCAGCAGGACTTCGCCAAGATCGTCCACGACGCGGTCAAGGAGCGGGCCCGGACGCCGTTCCGCGAGGAGGTGTGGAAGCAGCTGCTGGAGGGCATCCGGTTCGTCTCGGGCACCTTCGACAGCGACGAGTCGTTCCAGCTGCTGAAGCAGACCCTGAAGGAGTTGGACGAGAGCCAGGGCACCGGCGGCAACCACGCCTTCTACCTGTCGATCCCGCCCAAGGCGTTCGATCAGGTGGTCTCGATGCTGTCCAAGCACGGGCTGGCCAAGCGCGACACCAAGGGCTCCTGGAGCCGGGTGGTGATCGAGAAGCCGTTCGGGCACGACCTGGCCAGCGCCATCGAGCTGGAGCGGCGGGTGTCGTCGGTGTTCCACTCCCAGTCGGTCTTCCGGATCGACCACTACCTGGGCAAGGAGACCGTGCAGAACATGCTGGCGCTGCGCTTCGCCAACCAGCTGTTCGAGCCGATCTGGAACCGCAACTACATCGACCACGTGCAGATCACGATGGCCGAGGACATCGGGATCGGCGGCCGGGCCGGCTACTACGACGGCGTCGGCGCCGCCCGCGACGTCATCCAGAACCACCTGCTGCAGCTGCTGGCGCTGACGGCGATGGAGGAGCCCACCTCCTTCGACGCCGACCAGTTGCGCACCGAGAAGAAGAAGGTGCTGGCGGCCGCGCGACCACCGCGCGACATCGCCGCGCACACCGCCCGCGGCCAGTACCTGGGCGGCTGGGCCGGCGGCCAGCTGGTGCGCGGCTACCTCGAGGAGGACGGCATCGACCCTCTCTCGCAGACCGAGACGTACGCCGCGATCCGGGTCGACATCGACAACCGGCGCTGGGCCGGCGTCCCGTTCTATCTGCGGTCGGCGAAACGGATGCCGCGCCGGGTCACCGAGATCGCGCTCAACCTGCGGCGCGCGCCGCACCTGCCGTTCAGCCACACCGACACCGAGGCGCTGGGCAGCAACGCCCTGGTGATGCGGATCCAGCCCGACGAGGGCATCACGCTGCGGTTCGGCGCGAAGGTGCCGGCCACCCTGATGGAGATCCGCGACGTCACCATGGACTTCGCCTACGGCACCTCGTTCGCCGAGTCCAGCCCGGAGGCCTACGAGCGGCTGATCCTCGACGTCCTGCTCGGCGACCCGCCGCTGTTCCCGCAGCACGAGGAGGTCGAGCTGTCCTGGAAGATCCTGGATCCGATCCTGGACTTCTGGGCCGAGCAGAACACCCAGCCCGAGGGCTATCCGTCCGGTTCGTGGGGTCCGCCCTGCGGCAAGGCGATGCTCGCCCGCGACGGCTTCGTCTGGCGCAGGCCCTAGGAGAATTCGATGATCATCACCGTTCCGGATACCACCGCCACCGGCATCCACATGGCCCTGGTCGAGGCCAGGCACAACATCGGCGTCGCCTCGTCCATGGTCTTCACCATGATCGTGATCGCCGATGCGCGGAACTACGAGCGGGCTCTGGAGGCCTGCCACGACGCGGGCCGCGAGCATCCCTCGCGGATCATCCTGGTCACCAACGGCGACCATGACGGCAACCGGCTGGACGCCGAGATCCGGCTCGGCGAGGAGGTGCCCGGCGAGATCATCTCGCTGCACTTCCACGGCGAGCTGAACGACCATCGCGCCTCGGTCGTGCTCGCCCTGCTGCTGCCGGATTCGCCGGTGGTGGCCTGGTGGCCGGGCAGCGCCCCCGACAAGCCCGGCGAGGATCAGCTGGGCAAGCTGGCCATCCGGCGGATCACCGACGCCATGGGCTCGTCCCGGCCGCGGGCGGCGATCGAGCGGCGGGCCCGCAACTACTCCCCCGGCGACACCGACCTGACCTGGACCCGGCTGACTCCCTGGCGGGCGCTGCTGGCCGCGGCGCTGGACTCCTACCCGGCCACCGTCACGGGCGTCTCGGTGGAGTCCGCCCCGAACAACGCCGCCAGCATGCTGCTGGCCGCCTGGCTGGAGGACCGGTTGAAGGTGCCGGTCGACCGGCGCGAGGGCGACAAGGGCATCGGCATCACCAACGTCATCCTGACCACCACCAAGGGCGACATCGTGATCGCCCGCGAGGACGGCAAGATGGCGACCTTCTCGGCCCCCGGGCTGCCCCGCCGGCAGGTCGCGCTGCGCCGCCGCGACATCGACGCGCTGATCACCGAGGAGCTGCGTCGCCTGGACGTCGACGACATCTTCGCCTCGGCGATGCGGACGCTGGTCGGGCGCTGCGAGCGGGACGCCGGCAGGTGAACGACCAGGTTCTGCGGTTCTCGGCGGCCGAGGATCTGGTCGAGCAGGCGGCCGCCATGCTGGTGGCCCGGATCGCCGCCGTGCAGACCGATCCGGACCGGATCGTCCACCTGTGCCTGACCGGCGGACGCATCGCGCAGCGGCTGTACGAGAGCTTCGGCGGGCGGATCGAGGGTTCCGGCGTGGACCCCGGCCGGCTGGAGCTGTGGTGGACCGACGAACGCTTCGCCGCCACCGACGACCCGGCCCGCCACGCCGGGCCCGCGCTGGCCCTGCTGGCCGGGCAGTTCCCGCTGGACCCGGCCCGCACCCACCCGATGCCGGCCGCCGACGGCGTGGCGGACGCCGACGCGGCCGCCGCCACCTACGCCAAGGAACTCGACGACGTCACCTTCGACATCTGCCTGCTGAGCGTCGGCCCCGAGGGCCACGTGGCCGGCATCTTCCCGGGCCACCCGTCGTTCGACGCGCAGACCCAGACGGTGATCGGCCTGACCGAGTCACCCAAGGGCGAGGGCGACCGGATCTCGCTGACCGTGGCGTCCCTGCGCCGCTCCCACGAGGTCTGGTTCCTGCTCAGCGGCCCCGACAAGGCGGACGTCGCCGCGCAGGCGCTGGCGGGCTCCGAGGACATTCCCGCCGGCGTCGTCCGCGGCATCGACGACACCCTGTGGTTCATCGACCGCGAGGCGGCGGCCGAACTCCCCTGGTTCCGCTGCGACCTGTAGAGCCGGTCGCATCGCTCGTTGCATCCGACCGCACGGAGTGAACCGAAAAGGAACCGTCCCCTGAATGGTTCAGGGGACGGTTCCTTTTCGGTTCAGTAGATGACTTCGCCGGCGGCGCGACGGGCCCGCAGGCCCTCCAGCGCCTCGGTCAGGATGGCCGCCGCCTCGGCGTCGCTGCGGCGCTCCTTCACGTACGCGAGGTGCGTCTTGTAGGGCTGGATCTTGGGCGGCGGTGGTGGGTTCTCCGAGTCCAGGTTCGCCGGAAGCCCGCAGCGCGGGCAGTCCCAGGTCTCGGGGACGACCGCGTCGGCGGCGAAGGCGGGACGGGTCTCATGCCGGTTCGAGCAGAAGTACGAGACGTACAACCGCGGTGCGGAATCGCCCCGCTCGGCCTCGCCCATCGGCCCGGCACCAACCCGGCTACCCCGGATCGCGCTACCACCAACCACGTGTTTCTCCTTGTCAGCTCGCCCCAACGGTGGGGCAGGGGAAGGTCAGAGCGTGCCGTAATCGGGGAAGAACCGGTACAGCACCAGCAGCCCGAAGATCGCCGCCAGCCAGACCAGGCCGACGATCACCGTCAGCCGGTCCAGCGTGCGCTCAGCCGCCGATGATCCGCCCATCGAGGTCGACATGCCGCCGCCGAACAGATCCGACATGCCGCCGCCCCGGCCCTTGTGCAGCAGCACGAACAGGGACAGAACGACGCTGGTCAGGATCAGCACGATCGACAGGGTCAGAATCGGCCATGTCAACATGGGCACAACAATCACAGGGTGAATCCTAACGTACCCGCATCGCCGCTCCGGCGAACGCCGGACGGCGGTCAGGCCTGCTGGTAGAAGGTGACGATCTTGGCGAACTCACCGGCATCCAGGCTGGCGCCGCCGACCAGGGCCCCGTCGACGTCCGGCTGCGCCATGATGTCGACGATGTTGTTGGCCTTGACCGAGCCGCCGTACTGGATCCGGACGGCGTCGGCCGCCTCGGCACCCACCAGCTCGGCGACCCGGACGCGGATCGCGCCACAGACCTCCTGGGCGTCCTCGGGGGTGGCCACCTCGCCGGTGCCGATCGCCCAGACCGGCTCGTAGGCGATCACCAGCGCACCGACCTCGTCGCCGCTCAGGCCGGCCAGGCACTTGTCCACCTGGGCCAGCACGAACGGAACCTGGTTGCCCTCCTTGCGGACGTCGAGCTTCTCGCCGACGCAGACGATCGGGGTGATCCCGGCGGCCTGCACGACCTTCGTCTTGGCATTGATCTGCTCGTCGGTCTCGCCGTGGTAGTCGCGGCGCTCGGAGTGCCCGATCACCACGTAGTCGCAGTTCAGCTTGGCCAGCATGGCGGCCGAGATCTCGCCGGTGTAGGCGCCGGAGGCGTGCACCGAGACGTCCTGGGCGCCGAAGGCCAGCGGCAGCTTGTCGCCCTCGATCAGGGTCTGCACGGTGCGAAGGTCGGTGAACGGCACGATCACCGCGGCCGCCGACCTGCTCGGGTCGTACTTCAGGTCGTCCAGCGTCCAGGCGAGCTTCTGGACCAGCCCGGTCGCCTCGACGTGGTCGAGGTTCATCTTCCAGTTGCCGGCCATCAGGGGCGTGCGTGCCATGTCAGTTGCCTTCCTCGAGCACCGCGATGCCCGGCAGTTCCTTGCCTTCCAGGTACTCCAGCGAGGCGCCGCCGCCCGTGGAGATGTGCCCGAAGGCACTGTCGTCGTGGCCGAGCTCGCGGACCGCGGCGGCCGAGTCGCCGCCGCCGACCACGCTCAGGCCGTCGACCTCGGTCAACGCCTGGGCGACGGCGGCGGTGCCGCCGGCCAGCGCCTCGATCTCGAAGACGCCCATCGGGCCGTTCCAGACCACCGTCTTGGCCGACCGGATCGCGTCGGCGAACAGCTGCTCGGTCTCGGGACCGATGTCCAGGCCCATCTTGTCGGCGGGGATCGCGTCGGCGGCGACCACCTCGACGTCGCCGTCGACGGTGCGGGCGGCGAAGTCCATGCCCGAGGCGACCCGGACGTCGACCGGCAGCAGGATCTGCTTGCCTTCGGCCGCCGCCGTGTCGAGGTAGCCCTTGCAGGTCTCGATGCTGGCCTCGTCGAGCAGCGACGCCCCCACCTGGTAGCCCTTGGCGGCCAGGAAGGTGTAGGCCATGCCGCCGCCGACCACCAGGGTGTCGGCGAGCTTCAGCAGGTTCTCGATGACCGCCAGCTTGTCGGCCACCTTCGCGCCGCCGAGGACCACCACGAACGGGCGGTCGGGGTCGGAGAGCACCTTGGAGAAGACGTCGACCTCCTTCTTCACCAGGGTGCCGGCCGCGTGCGGCAGCAGCTTGGCCACGTCGTAGACGCTGGCCTGCTTGCGGTGCACGACGCCGAAGCCGTCGGAGACGAAGACGTCGGCCAGTGCGGCCCACTTCTGCGCCAGCGCCTCGCGCTCGGCGTCCACCTTGGAGGTCTCGCCCGGCTCGAAGCGGACGTTCTCGAGCAGGGCGATCTCGCCGTCGGCGAGGCCGGCGACGGTCTCTTCGGCGCCCGGCCCGGCGGTGTCGGAGGCGAGCTCGACCTCGGCTCCGATCAACTCGCCGAGCCGCTTCGCCGCGGGGGCCACCGAGTACTTGGCCTCGGGGGCACCCTTGGGTCGGCCGAGGTGAGCCAGCACGATGACCTTCGCGCCGGCGTCCTTCAGTTGGGTCAGGGTCGGCAGCGCCGCCCGGATCCTCCCGTCGTCGGTGATCGTGTCGCCGTCCAGCGGCACGTTGAAGTCGCAGCGGATGAGCACCCGCTTGCCCTTCAGGTCACCAAGATCCTGTACTGACTTCACCTTCGGCCTCTCCTGTGTCGATCTATCGGGTGGTTACCGGAATCAGAGCTTCTCGCCGACCAGCACGGTCAGGTCGACCAGGCGGTTGGAGTAGCCCCACTCGTTGTCGTACCAGCCGACGACCTTGACCAGGTCGCCGATCACCTTGGTGAGCCCGGCGTCGAAGATGCAGGAGTGCGGATCGGTCTCGATGTCCTTGGACACGATCGGATCCTCGGTGTAGGCCAGGATGCCCTTGAGCGGGCCCTCGGCGGCGGCCTTGATGGCGGCGTTGATCTCCTCCACCGAGGTCTCCCGGCCGGCCGTGAAGGTCAGGTCGGTGGCCGAACCGGTGGGCGTCGGCACGCGCAGCGCGTAGCCGTCGAACTTGCCCTTCAGCTCCGGCAGCACCAGGGCCACGGCCGCGGCGGCACCGGTCTTGGTCGGCACGATGTTCAGGGCGGCGTTGCGCGAGCGGCGCAGGTCGCTGTGCGGGCCGTCCTGCAGGTTCTGATCGGCGGTGTAGGCGTGCACCGTGGTCATCAGGCCGCGGACGATGCCGACGGTCTCGTTGAGCACCTTCGCCATCGGCGCGAGGCAGTTGGTGGTGCAGGACGCGTTCGAGATGACGACGTCGGTCTCGGGGTTGTAGTCGCCCTCGTTGACGCCCACGACGACCGTGATGTCCTCGTTCTTCGCCGGAGCGGAGATGATGACCTTCTTGGCGCCCGCCTCGATGTGGGCCTTGGCCTTGGTGGCGTCGGTGAAGAAGCCCGTGGACTCGATCACGACGTCGGCGCCGATCTCGCCCCACGGCAGGTTCTTCGGATCGCGCTCGGCGTACGCCAGGATCTTGTGCCCGTTGACCGTGATCGACTCGTCGTCGTAGCTGATCTCGCCGGGGAAGCGGCCCAGGATCGAGTCGTACTTCAGCAGGTGGGCCAGCGTCTTGTTGTCGGTCAGGTCGTTGACGCCGACGACCTCGATGTCGGCTCCGGACGCCGTCAGCGCACGGAAGAAGTTGCGGCCGATCCGACCGAAACCATTGATACCAACCTTCACCGTCATGTGATGGTTCCCCTTCGTTGAGTGTTTGCCTGTTCTCAGGCACAGGCAAGGGTGGACGGCCACCACACTACAGAAAAAGGCCCCGTGTGGAGGGTGGAAGGCAAACCCAGTTTCGATCGCTGGGCAGCCGGGTCACGGAACGGACGCCGGATCGGTCGCGGACGCCGGCGGATCAGTCGCGGTCGTCGAGCATCTCGCGGGAGAGGTTGGCCTCGGTGCCGGGGATGCCCAGTTCGGTGGCGCGCTTGTCGGCGGTGGCCAGTAGCCGGCGGATCCGGCCGGCCACGGCGTCCTTGGTGAGCGGCGGCTGATGCAGCTGTCCGAGTTCCTCGAGCGAGGCCTGCTTGTTCTCCAGGCGCAGCAGGCCGGCCACCTTGAGGTGCTCGGGGATGTCGTCGCCGAGGATCTCCAGGGCCCGCTCCACCCGGGCGCCGGCCGCCACCGCGGCCCGCGCCGAGCGGCGCAGGTTGGCGTCGTCGAAGTTGGCCAGCCGGTTCGCCGAGGCCCGCACCTCGCGCCGGATCCGGCGCTCCTCCCAGGCCAGCAGCGACTGGTGGGCGCCGAGCCGGGTCAGCATCGCGGCGATCGCGTCGCCGTCGCGGATGACCACCCGGTCGACCCCGCGGACCTCGCGGGCCTTGGCCGCGATGCCCAGCCGGCGGGCGGCACCGACCAGCGCCAGCGCCGCCTCCGAACCGGGGCAGGTCACCTCCAGCGCCATCGAACGCCCGGGCTCGGTCAGCGATCCGTGGGCCAGGAAGGCTCCCCGCCAGCCGGCCACCGAGATGTCCAGGCCGCCGCTGACGATGGCCGCCGGGAGGCCGCGCACCGGGCGTCCGCGATTGTCGATCAGGCCGGTCTGCCGGGCCAGCGACTCGCCGTCGCGGATCAGCCGGACGATGTAGCGGGTGCCGCGGCGCAGCCCCGACGAGGTGACCACCACGAACTCTGAGCTGAAGCCGAACAGGTCGGCGATGGCGGTGCGCAGCCGGCGGGCGGCGGCACCGGTGTCGAGTTCGGCCTCGACCACGATGCGGCCGCCGGCCAGATGCAGGCCGCCGGCGAACCGGAGGGTGGCCGCCACCTCGGCGCGGCGGCAGGCGGGCTTGGTCACCTGCACGGTGGCCAGTTCCGCTTTGACCTGCTGCGTCATCGCCATGGGTTCTTCCTTACCGGTCTCGGGGGTCGGTTCGAGGGGTCATTGCTGCATGAGTTCGGCGTAGACCGCCGCCAGGCGGTGCGGATCGTGCCGCGGCGAACCGTCGCGCATCCGTACATTCTCCACCACCAGGCGGGCCCCCAACGAACGGGCGAACTTCTCCAGCGGGCCGTCGCCGGCGGCGAAGCTGGGGTCGACGATCACCACGTCCAGGCGCAGCCGGGGGCAGTGGTCGGCGAGCACCTCCAGGTGCCGGGATGCCGGGAAGCCGTGGGTCTCGTCGGCCGGCACCAGGTTCAGCGTCAGGATGCGTTGGGCCCGGGTGGTCAGGATCGCCTCGGCCAGGTCGGGCACCAGCAGGTGCGGGATCACCGAGGTGAACCACGAACCCGGCCCGAGGACGATGTGATCGGCGGCCAACACGCTCGCCACCGACTCCTCCCGGGCCGGCGGGTCGGCGGGCAGCAGCCGGACGGCGCGAACGTCGCCCTGTGTCTTGGCCACCGTCGCCTGCCCCCGCAGCACCGCCAGATCGTCGGGGCGGTCGGGGTCGGAACCGACGACGTCGGCCTCGATGGTCAGCGGGACGGCGGCCATCGGCAGCACCCGTCCCTGGGTGCGCAACAGCGCGCCCACCATGTCCAGGCCGGCGACCGGATCGGCCAGCCGCTGCCACAGCCCGGCGATCAGCAGGTTCCCGATCGCGTGGCCGGACAGCGGACCCCCGCCGCCGAACCGGGACTGCAGCACGTCGGCCCAGGTGCGGCCGAGCTCGTCGTCGGCGCACAACGCGGCCAGCGCCATCCGCAGGTCACCGGGCGGCAGGATGTCGAATTCCTCGCGCAGCCGGCCCGACGAGCCGCCGTCGTCGGCGACGGTGACCACCGCCGTCAGTTCGGGCGTCAGGTGGCGCAGCGCGCTCAACGCGGCGGAGAGGCCGTGTCCCCCACCGAAGGCGACCACCCTCGGCGACCGGCGCCGGGCGCTCACTCTTTGCCCAGATCGCGGTGGAAGACCTGGGCGGCGACCTCGCGGGCGTGCAGCCGCCGGGTCAGTTCCTCGGCCATCGCGGTGCTGCGGTGCTTGCCGCCCGTGCATCCCACGGCCACCGTCGCCAGCCGCTTGCCCTCGCGGACGTAGCCGGGCTTCATCAGGGTGAGCAGGTCGGCGACGTGGTCGAGGAAGTCGATCGCCCCGTCCTGGGCGAGCACGTAGCCGGAGACCGCCTGCGACAGCCCGGTCTGCGGGCGCAGGTCGGGCACCCAGTGCGGGTTGGGCAGGAAGCGCACGTCGAAGACCATGTCGGCGTCGATCGGGATGCCGTTCTTGAAGCCGAACGACATCACGGTGAACAGCAGATCCGGATCGTCGTCGCCGCCGAAGGCGTGGGCCACCCGGTCGGACAGCTGGTGCACGTTCAGGTTGGAGGTGTCGATCACCAGGTCGGCGGAGGCGCGCAGCGTGGCCAGCATCCGCCGCTCCCTCTCGGCGCCGTCCAGCAGCCCGTGCTCGCCCTGCAGTGGCAACGGACGCCGCACCGACTCCTGGCGCCGCACGATGGCGGCGTCGTCGGCGTCCAGGAAGAGGATCTGCGGCACCACCCCGGCCCGGCCCAGGGCATCGAAGGTGGACGGGATCTGCTGGAAGGCCGAACGGGTGCGGACGTCGAGGCCGACCGCCACCTTGGTGAAGTCCCGCTCCTTGGCGATCTGGACCAGGCCGGGCAGCAGCTGCGGCGGCAGGTTGTCGACCACGTACCAGCCCAGATCCTCCAGGGTGTGGCAGGCCGTGCGGCGACCGGCACCGGACATACCGGTCACGATCACGAAGCGCAGCGCGGAGGCGGGTGTGCTCATGGGGGACATTATGTCGGCCCGTCCAGCACCTCGCCCGTGGTGAGGTTGATCGCCTCGGGCACCGGGGCGGCGAGCGCCTCGGCGATCGACGCCGCCAGCCGCGGCCCGATGCCGGGCACCTCGGCGAGTTCCCCGGGGGTGGCGGCACGCAGCTTCTTCAGCGAACCGAAGTGCTTGAGCAGGGTCCTGCGGCGCACCTCGCCGAGGCCGGGGACGGCGTCCAGCACCGATTCGACCATGGACGCGCTGCGGCGTCCGCGATGGTGGGTGATGGCGAACCGGTGCGCCTCGTCGCGCACCCGCTGCAGTAGGTAGAGGCCCTCGCTGGTGCGCGGCAGGATGAGCGGGAACTCGTCCCCAGGCAGCCACACCTCCTCCAGCCGCTTGGCCAGCCCGATCACCGCGACGTCGTCGATGCCCAACTCGGTCAGCGCCCGGACCGCGGCCGCCACCTGGGGCGCGCCGCCGTCGACGACGACGAGGCCGGGCGCGTAGGCGAATTTGCGGGCGGCGCCCGTGGTGGGGTCGACCAGCAGCGGGCCGTCCTCGGTCGGCGCCGCCTGTTCGTCGAGGTAGCGGCGGAAGCGCCGGGTGATCACCTCGTGGATCGCGGCCACGTCGTTCGAGCCGTCGATGCCGCGGATGACGAACCGGCGGTAGTCGCTCTTGCGGGCCAGGCCGTCCTCGAAGACCACCATGGACGCCACGATCTCGGTGCCCTGCAGGTGGGAGACGTCGTAGCACTCGATGCGCAGCGGGGCGGTCGGCAGGGCGAGCGCCTCCTGGATCTCCTCCAGGGCCTGGTTGCGGGTGGACAGGTCGCTGGCCCGGCGGGTCTTGTGCAACGCCAGCGCCTCGGCGGCGTTGCGGGCGACGGTCTCCATCAGGGTCTTCTTGTCGCCGCGCCGCGGCGTCCGGACCACCACTCTGGCCCCGCGCGACTCGGTCAGCAGATCGGCGATCAGGCCGCCGGTGGGCGGCACGACGGGAACCAGGATCTCCGGCGGCACCTCGGTGCCGTCGACGTCGGCGTACAGCTGCAGCAGGAAGGTCTCGATCAGCCCGGCCGTCTCGGTGTCGTCGGTGCGGTCGGCCACCCAGGCGCGCTGGCCGCGGACGCGTCCGTCGCGGACGTGGAAGATCTGGACGGCGACCTCCAGCGGATCCTCGGCCAGCGCGATCACGTCGGCGTCCGTGCCGTCGCCGAGCACGATCGCGTTGGAATCGGTGGCCTGGCGCAGCGCGTGCAACTGGTCGCGCAGCACCGCCGCCTTCTCGAACTCGAGGTTGCCGGACGCCTCCAGCATCTGCCGCTCCAACCGGCGGAGCAGCTCGTTGGTGCGGCCGGCGAGGAAGTCGCAGACGTCCTGGGCGAGGGCGCGATGCTCGTCGGCGCCGATCCGGCCCACGCACGGCGCGGCGCACTTGCCGATGTAGCCGAGCAGGCAGGGCCGCCCGGACGCCGCCGCCGACCGGAACACCCCGTTGGTGCAGGACCGCATCGGGAACGCCCGCAGCAGCGGATCGAGGGTCTCGCGGATCGCCCAGGCGTGCGCGTAGGGGCCGAAGTAGCGGGTGCCCTTGCGCTTCTTGCCGCGGCCCACGAAGACCCGCGGGAACTCCTCCGACCAGGTGACCGCCATCCACGGGTAGGACTTGTCGTCGCGGTACTTCACGTTGAACCGCGGGTCGTGCTGCTTGATCCAGGTGTATTCGAGCTGCAGCGCCTCGAGCTCGTTGCGCACCACCGTCCACTCCACGCCGGCGGCGGTGCGGACCATGGTGCGGGTGCGGAAGTGCAGCGCCGCCGGATCGGCGAAGTACGACGTCAGCCGCTGCCGCAGGTTGACCGCCTTGCCGACGTAGATGACCCGCCCGGCGGCGTCGCTGAACCGGTAGACGCCCGGCTGGGTCGGAATGGTGCCGGTCGCCGGACGGTAGCTCTCCGGATCAGCCATGGCGGCCAGCATAGGTCGCCGCACCGACACGTTCGGGCCCGATCCGGGCCCGAACCGCGCGACTCAGAAGGCCGGCACGCCGGGGGCGGCCGGGTTGGGGCGCACCCTCACCCACGGCCGACGACGCAGCACGTAGCGCGGCCCCGCCGCCCTGACACCCTCGCTCGGCCCGGCCCCGGTGGCCTCGACCGCATCGAAGGTGCTCTCGGTGGCGACGTCGTCGGCCACGTCGTACTCCGCATCGTCGTCGGCGTCGTCGTCGAAGGCGGTCGCGTTGGCGATCCGAAGCGTTGCCGGGTCGCTCTCGCGTCCGTCGAGACGGTCGAGCTTGACCAGCAGGCGCGCGATATCGATGTCGGCATCCGACACCAGCAGCCTGCGGTCGCTCATGGCGCACCTCCCTGCGACGATTCTACGTTCGGTCTCGGCGCGATTCCACGGGGCGCTTCGAGGCTCGGCGGAGGGGTTCCGGGGGCCTGGACGACCAGCGACACCCGCTGCGCCTGGGCCGCGACCGACGCGTGAGCCGACCGCAGCGAGGTGTGGACGAAGGCCCGTACCCGCGGATCGGTGGCCCAGAACTGCTCCATCTCGAGCAGGTGGGCGACGCCCAGGCGCCGCACCGCCTCGTCCTCGCTGACCAGCCACTCCGACGCCTGGTGCGCGTTCCTCCATTGCTGCTCCAGGGCGGCCGCCTCCCGGTGTCCCCGGCGGGCCTCCCGCGACTGGAACCAGCCGACGGCGAGCGTCGCGCCGGACCCGACCAGCGCACCGAGCGCGGTGAAGATGGCGGCGATGACCACGGGCTCCATGGGCGCCGACCCTACTGGACTCCTCCGACGGCCGGATCGCACTCACATCGGCGCTTCGCCCACGTAGACGGCGTAGACGGCGTCCGCCGCCGCGCGGGCGGCCTCGGGGTCGGCGCCGAAGGCGACGTGGGCGTCCGCCCAGCGATCGGCGGCGAGCCGATTGAACCGCTTCCCCTCGGGGCCCAGCTGCCAGGCCATCGGATCCTCCGGCCGCTGCTCGGGCGCCGTCAGGTGCAGGCTGAGGCCGAGCAGGCCGCCGTCCCAGCCGAGGCCGGTGGCGCCGGGACCGAAGCCGTTCCAGAGTTCCTCGGGCACCGCGTCCACCGGGGCCACGTGTTCCAGCTCCAGGCGGGTCGACTCGGCGTCCATCGCCCGCAGCCGGACGGTCAGCCAGGTCACCCCGCCACCGAACTCCCAGGTCACCCGGAAGCGGGCCCGGGAGGCGTCCGGCGGCTCACACTCCAGGACGGTGCCGCCGGCGTTGCCCTGCAGCTGGTAGCGACCGCCGAGGACCAGGTCGCCGTCGACCGGCAGGAACCAGCGGCCGATCCGGTCGGCGCTGGTGACGGCGTCCCAGACGTCGTCGAGCGGCGACGGATAGCTCTGCGCGAGCGTCTGCACCCGCACCTCCACCCCGTCCTGCTCGGCGTCGTTCACCGCGCGGCTCACCGCGTCGATCTGGCTCGCGATATCCATCAATGCTCCTTGGTCGTGGTGCTGTCGTTGTCGTGGCGCCCCGGCCCGGACGCCGGCTCGCCGGCCGCCCGCTCGGCCGCCAGGCGGCGTTCCCGTCGGCCGCGGGCCAGTTCGGTGCCGAGGGCCGCCAGCGGCGGCTCCCAGAACCGGCGGAAGGCGGCCAGCCAGGCGTCCGCCTCGGCGAACGGGGCCGGATCGAGGGCGTAGAGCCGCCGGGTCCCCTCCGGACGCACGCGTGCGAACCCCGCCTCGCGCAACACCCGCAGATGCTGCGAGACGGCCGGCTGCGAGATGCCGAACTCGGCCTGGATGACCGTGCCGACTTCACCGGCGGACGCCTCACCGGGGGCGAGCAACTCGACGATCCGGCGGCGGACCGGGTCCCCCAGGATGTCGAGCGCGTGCATGCGCCTATATTTGCGTGTCTACTTATATAAGTCAAGCCTCATAGACTGTGGAGTCAGCTCGCCCGACGCCGGCGACGCGGCGACGCGGGTGCCGGCACCTCGACCAGCGGCTCGGGCGGTTCGGCCACCGGGACGTGGTGGCCCTGCAGCACCGGCCGCAGGAACTCGCCGGTGTGCGAACCGGGGGTGGCGGCCACCTGCTCGGGGGTGCCCTCGGCGATCACCAGGCCGCCCCGGGAACCGCCCTCGGGACCCATGTCGATCACCCAGTCGGCGGTCTTGATGACGTCGAGGTTGTGCTCGATCACCACCACGGTGTTGCCGGCGTCGACCAGCCGGCCCAGCACGCCGAGCAGCTTGCGGATGTCTTCGAAGTGCAGGCCGGTGGTCGGCTCGTCGAGCACATACATGGTGCGACCGGTGGACCGCTTCTGCAGTTCGCTGGCCAGCTTCACCCGCTGCGCCTCGCCGCCCGACAGGGTGGTCGCCGGCTGGCCCAGCCGGACGTAGCCGAGACCGACGTCGACCAGCGTGCGCAGGTGCCGGGCGATCGCCGGGATGGCGGCGAAGAACTCCACCGCCTCCTCGATCGGCATGTCGAGCACCTCGGCGATGGTCTTGCCCTTGTAGTGCACCTCGAGTGTCTCGCGGTTGTAGCGGGCACCGTGGCAGACCTCGCAGGGCACGTACACGTCGGGCAGGAAGTTCATCTCGATCTTGATGGTGCCGTCGCCGGAGCAGTTCTCGCAGCGGCCGCCCTTGACGTTGAACGAGAACCGGCCGGGCTGGTAGCCGCGCACCTTCGCCTCGGGGGTTTCGGCGAACAGCTTGCGGATGTTGTCGAAGACCCCGGTGTAGGTGGCCGGGTTGGATCGGGGCGTCCGGCCGATCGGCGACTGGTCGACGTGGATCGCCTTGTCGATGTGCTCGATGCCGGTGATCGCCCGGTGCCGCCCGGGCACCGCGCGGGCGCTGTACAGGTGCTTGGCGAGCGCGCTGTACAGGATGCCGTTGACCAGCGACGACTTGCCCGAGCCCGACACCCCGGTGACCGCCACGAACTGGCCCAGCGGGAACGACACGGTCACGTCGCGCAGGTTGTTCTCGCGGGCGCCGTGGACGGTGATCTCACGCCCGCTGCGCGGACGCCGGCTGCCGGGCATCGGGATGCTGCGGCGGCCCGACAGGTAGGCCCCGGTCAGCGAGTCGGGGTGCGCGAACAGCTCGGCGACGGGACCGGAGACCACCACGTGACCGCCGTGCTCCCCCGCGCCCGGGCCGATGTCGACCGCCCAGTCGGCGGTGCGGATGGTGTCCTCGTCGTGCTCGACCACGATCAGGGTGTTGCCCAGGTCGCGCAGTCGCACCAGGGTGTCGATCAGCCGCCGGTTGTCGCGCTGGTGCAGGCCGATCGACGGCTCGTCGAGGACGTACAGTACGCCGACCAGGCCGGAGCCGATCTGGGTGGCCAGCCGGATCCGCTGCGCCTCGCCGCCGGACAGGCTGCCCGCCGACCGGGACAGCGTCAGGTAGTCGAGACCGACGTCGAGCAGGAACCGGAGCCGCTCGTTGATCTCCTTGACCACCCGTTCGGCGATCTGGGCCTCGCGCGCGGTCAGCTCCAGCGACCGCATGAAGACGGCGACCTCGTCGATCGACATCGCGGACACGTCGGCGATGCTGCGCCCGCTCCCCGTCACCGCCAGCGACGACGGCTTCAGCCGGGCGCCCTTGCAGGTCGGGCAGGGCACCTCGCGCATGTAGCCGGCGAAACGCTCGCGGGAGTTCTCGGACTCGGCCTCATTGAACCGCCGCTTGATGTACGGCACCGCGCCCTCGAACTTGGCCCGGAACGAGTGCTCCCGGCCGTGCCGGGACCGGGTGTGCACCTGGACGGTGCCCTTCACCCCGTTGAGCATCAGGGTGCGGACGCGTTCGGGCAGCTCGCGCCAGGGGGCGTCCAGCGAGAAGTCGTAGGTCTCGGCGAGCGCCTTGAACAGGGTCTGGAAGTAGCCGGCCACGTAGACCGACGTCCAGCACGAGATGGCGCCGTCGGCCAGGCTCTTGCCGGTGTCGGGGACGATCAGCTCGACGTCCACCTCGCTGGTGGTGCCCAGCCCCGAACAGGCCGGGCAGGCCCCCCACGGGCCGTTGAAGGAGAACTGCCGCGGCTCGAGCTCTTCGATCGAGATGTCGTGCTCGTTCGGGCAGGCCAGCTTCTCGGAGTAGCGCCGTTCCCGGTTCGGATCGTCGGCCGGCAGATCGACGAAGTCCACCGCCAGGACGCCCGACGCCAGGCCGAGCGCCGTCTCGACGGAATCGGTCAGCCGCTGCTTGGCGGACGCCTTGACCGCCAGCCGGTCGACCACCACGTCGATGTTGTGCTTCTTCTGCTTGTCGAGGGTCGGCGGGTCGGTGAGCTGATGGATCTCGCCGTCGACCCGGACCCGGCTCAGGCCCTGGGTGGCGAGCTGCCGGAACAGGTCGTGGTATTCGCCCTTGCGACCGCGGACGACCGGGGCCAGCACCTGGAACCGGGTGCCCTCGGGCAGGGCCAGCAGCCGGTCGACGATCTGCTGCGGGCTCTGCCGGGCGATCGGCTCGCCGCAGACCGGGCAGTGCGGCCGGCCGGCGCGCGCGTAGAGCAGCCGCAGGTAGTCGTAGATCTCGGTGATGGTGCCCACCGTCGAACGCGGGTTGCGGCTGGTCGACTTCTGGTCGATGGACACCGCGGGCGACAGACCCTCGATGAAGTCGACGTCGGGTTTGTCCATCTGGCCCAGGAACTGCCGCGCGTAGGCGGACAGTGATTCCACATAGCGGCGCTGGCCCTCGGCGAAGATCGTGTCGAAGGCGAGCGACGACTTGCCCGAGCCGGACAGCCCGGTGAACACGATCAGCGCGTCACGCGGCAGGTCGAGGTTCACGTTGCGCAGGTTGTGCTCGCGCGCACCCCGGACGATCAGCCGTTCATTCACGGCGATCATGCTAGACGCCCCCTCGGACAGTTCTCGAGGTGGTCGCCTCGTCACCGTCGAGGGGCACCCCGTAGGGTGGCCATCATGACCGAGCAGACGTTCACAGCCCCGCTGGAGACGCTGCGGAAGAGGATCCAGGAGGCCACCCAGCGCCTGCTCGGCGACACCATCGGCATCTCGGACGCCGACTGGAACCGCCCGAGCCTGCTGCCGGGCTGGTCACGGGCCCACGTCGCGGCCCACTTGGCGTCCAACGCCGACGCGCTGGCCCGGCTGATCACCGAGGCGGTCGACGGCGAGCAGAGCCGGCTCTATCCCGACGAGGGCCTGCGCGCGGAGGGGATCGAGCGCGGGTCGAGCATGACCGGCCTGGAGCTGCAGATCTGCCTGGACACCTCGGCCGGCCGGCTCGAACGGGCGATGGACGCCGTCGAGGACTGGTCGGCCCCGGTCGAACTGCTCGGCCGGCAACTGGCCCTGGCCCAGGTGCCGATGGCGCGGCTGTCCGAGATCATCGTGCATCACCTCGACCTGGACTGCGGCTTCGACGTCGGACGCCTCGACTCGGCGTCCGCGCGCTGGCTGCTGCAGTGGGCGACGTCCCGGCACGCGCAGGACGCCGACCTGCCGGGCCTGCGCCTGGAGAGCACCTCGGGGCTGACCGGCGACCTGGGCGCGGCCGCCGACCGGCACATCGTGACCGGCAGCGACGCGGCCCTGTGGGGCTGGCTGATGGGCCGGACCGGGGCCGACGACCTCGACGGCGCGGACGGGCCGGCGCCCGCCCTGCGATCATGAGGCCATGCTGATCGGTGCCGGGCTGCGGCTGACCACGAGGTCGGTCGGCCCGATGGACAACAACGCCTACCTGCTGGCCCACGGCACGGACGCCGTGCTGATCGACGCCGCCGACGAGGCCGACGTCCTGCTCGAGCTGACCGCGGGGCTGAACCTGGTCGGCGTGGTGACCTCCCACCGGCATGCCGACCATCTGCGGGCGCTGGCCGCCGTGGTGGCCGCCACCGGGGCCGTCGCCTACGCCGGCACGCCGGACGCGGCCGCGATCACCGAGGCCACCGGAGTCGCCTGTCGCGCGGTGTGGGACGGCGACACGATCACCGTGGGCGGCGTGCCGCTGGCGGTGATCGGCCTGGTCGGGCACACCCCCGGCTCCATCACCCTGGCGCACACCCCCGCCGACGCCGTGGACCGGCTGTTCACCGGCGACGGCCTGTTCCCGGGCGGAGTCGGCAGGACCCGGAGCGACGACGACTTCGACAGCCTGTTCGGCGACGTCACCACGAAGCTGTTCGATCGCTTCGGCGACGACACCGTCGTGCACCCCGGCCACGGCGCGGACACCACCCTGGGTGCCGAGCGCCCCCAGCTCGACCGGTGGCGGGCCCGCCGCTGGTGACTCGGACGCCGACGGCTACTTGGGCGGCTGCTGGTAGGCGATCTCGCGCTCCAGGTCGCGACGCGACTTGATCAGGCTCGCCACCGTGGTCACCGTGAGGGTGGCGATGATCACCGTCAGGGACAGCCAGATCGGCACGTCGACGCTGAAGCCCCAGCCCTGGTCCAGGTGGTATTCGTGCAGCGCGTGCAGGACCAGCTTGACGCCGATGAACGCCAGGATGAACGACAGGCCGACCGACAGGTAGACCAGCCGCTGCAGCAGGCCGCCGATCAGGAAGTAGAGCTGGCGCAGGCCCATCAGCGCGAACACGTTCGCCGTGAAGACCAGGAAGGGCTCCTGGGTGAGGCCGTAGATGGCCGGGATCGAATCGAGGGCGAAGAGCAGGTCGGTGCTGCCCAGCGCCACGATGACGAAGAACATCGGGGTGATCAGCCGCTTGCCGTTCTCGACGATCGTCAGCCGGGTGCCGTGGTACTCGTCGGTCGACGGGAAGGTGCGCTTCACCCAGCGCATCGCGAAGTTCTCGGTCTTCTCGTCGTCGTCCTCGGGGTTCAGGTAGTCCATGAAGAGCTTCCAGGCCGTCCAGATCAGGAAGGCACCGAAGACGAAGAAGATCCAGGAGAACCGCTCGATCGCGGCGGCACCGAGGGCGATGAAGATCGCGCGGAAGATGAGTGCCAGCACGATGCCCACCATCAACGCGTACTGCTGGTACTTCCGGGGCACCCGCAGGTTGCTCATGATGATCACGAAGATGAACAGGTTGTCGATGCTCAGGCTGTACTCGGTGAGCCAGCCGGCGAAGAACTCGCCGGCGAACCGGGGGCCCGAGACCGCCATCACACCGAACCCGAAGGCGATCGCCAGGGCGACGTAGATGCCGATCGCGATGCTGCACTCCCGCATCGAGGGCTCGTGCGGACGCCGGCCGATGATGATCAGGTCGAACGCCAGGATCGCTGCGGTCACCCCGAGGGTGATCAACCAGACGGTGGGGGTGACGTGCAACGGAGGGCCTCCTCAGGCTCGAACCTCGGAGGTCTCTTACCACTGTTGCCAGCCGAGGGGCCGGGTCGGGTGGCCCGACCGTGATGACGACGTCCTCGCTAGGGAGTACTCCCCTCCGCCGACGATTCTCCCACCGGTCGCCCAGCGGTGCCAATCACGTTCACTTCGTGGCGGCCAGGGTCTGCCGGATCAGCTTCTTCAGGTCGGCGATCTCGTCACGCAGCCGCGCGGCCAGCTCGAACTGCAGTTCGGCGGCGGCGCCGTGCATCTGATCGGTGAGTTCCTGGACCAGCCCGGCCAGCTCGCTCGCCGGCATCCCGTCGGTGTTGCGAGCCTCGTGCTTGCCCAGCGGCACCGGAGAGACCGGCCGCCGTCCGCCCGCCCGGGTCATCAGCCCGGCGGTGTCGGCGTCCTCGCGGGCCAGCATGTCGGTGATGTCGGCGATCTTCTTGCGCAGCGGCTGCGGGTCGATGCCGTTGGCGAGGTTGTAGGCGACCTGCTTGGCCCGCCGCCGGTTGGTCTCGTCGATCGCCGCCGCCATCGACGCCGTGATGCTGTCGGCGTACATGTGCACCTGGCCGTTGACGTTGCGGGCGGCCCGGCCGATGGTCTGGATCAGGGAACGCTCGGAGCGCAGGAAGCCCTCCTTGTCGGCGTCCAGGATGGCGACCAGGCTGACCTCGGGCAGGTCGAGGCCCTCGCGCAGCAGGTTGATGCCGACCAGCACGTCGTACTCGCCGAGCCGCAGCTCGCGCAGCAGCTCGATCCGTTTCAGCGTGTCGACCTCGGAGTGCAGGTACCGGGTGCGGATGCCGTTCTCCATCAGGTAGTCGGTGAGGTCCTCGGACATCTTCTTGGTCAGCGTGGTGACCAGGACGCGTTCGTTGCGTTCGGCGCGCAGCCGGATCTCGCCGATCAGGTCGTCGATCTGGCCTTTGGTGGGCTTCAGCACCACCTCGGGATCGACCAGGCCGGTCGGCCGGATCAGCAGCTCGACCGGCGGACCCGAGCGCGCCAGTTCGTACGGCCCCGGGGTGGCGGAGAGGTAGACGGTCTGCCCGATCCGGTCGGTGAACTCCTCGAAGGTGAGCGGCCGGTTGTCCATCGCGCTGGGCAGCCGGAAGCCGTGCTCGACCAGGGTGCGCTTGCGCGAGGCGTCCCCCTCGTACATGCCGCCGATCTGCGGAATGCTGACGTGTGACTCGTCGACCACCAGCACGAAGTCGGCCGGGAAGTAGTCGATCAGGCAGTTCGGGGCGCTGCCGGGGCCGCGTCCGTCGATGTGCCGGGAGTAGTTCTCGATGCCCGAACAGGTGCCGATCTGGCGCATCATCTCGATGTCGTAGCCGGTGCGCATGCGCAGCCGTTGCGCCTCGAGCAGCTTGTGCTCGCCCTCGAGTTCGGTGAGCCGGCGTTCGAGCTCGGACTCGATGCCGGTGATCGCGCGCTCCATGCGTTCGGGGCCGGCGACGTAGTGGGACGCCGGGAAGACCGCCGCCTCGGTGTCGACCGAGAGCACGGTGCCGGTCAACGGGTGCAGCGTGGACAGCGCCTCGATCTCGTCGCCGAAGAACTCCACCCGGACGGCGTTCTCCTCGTACATCGGGAAGATCTCGAGGGTGTCGCCCCGCACCCGGAAGGTGCCGCGGGTGCCGGCCAGGTCGTTGCGGGCGTACTGGATGTCGACCAGCGCCCGCAACAGCTCGTCGCGGTCGCGCTCTTCGCCGACCCGCAACCGGACCATGCGGTCGACGTACTCCTGCGGAGTGCCCAGGCCGTAGATCGCCGACACGGTGGCCACCACGATCACGTCGCGCCTGGTCAGCAGCGAACTGGTGGCCGAATGCCGGAGCCGCTCGACCTCTTCGTTGAGCGAGGAGTCCTTCTCGATGTAGGTGTCGGTCTGCGGCACGTACGCCTCGGGCTGGTAGTAGTCGTAGTACGAGACGAAGTACTCCACGGCGTTATCGGGGAAGAAGGTGCGCAGCTCGTTGGCGAACTGGGCGGCCAGCGTCTTGTTGGGCTGCATCACCAGCATCGGCCGCTGCAGCCGCTCGGCCAGCCAGGCGACGGTCGCGGTCTTGCCCGTGCCGGTGGCGCCCAGTACCACCACGTCGCTCTCGCCCGCCGTGACCCGGCGTTCCAGCTCGTCGATCGCGGCCGGCTGATCGCCGGCGGGAACGAAGTCGGCCTGGACCTTGAACGGGGCCACCCGGCGCTGCAGATCGGTTGTCGGACGCATGATCGCAAGCGTAGGCGTCGCCTGCGACAGTTCTTGCCGCCGGCCGGCCGGTCAGCGATCCGGGGTGAGATGCGGCTTCAGGTCGAGGATCGGCGTCCCGTCCACCGCCTCCAGGTTGCGGACCCGGATCCGGGTGCCGTCGACGGCGGGGCCCCGGGGCCCCGCCGTCGCGGTCGCGCCGTCCGGCGCTCAGGCTGCCAGCTGGCTGTTCAGCATCGAGTTGGTCATCGCCGTGTAGTCGGCCTGCACGGAGTCCAGGCCGACCCCGGGCGGCAGGATGAGCGTGGACATCACGGCCAGGCCGTCGTCCCGGACGGAGATGATCGACACGTAGGACAGCTTGATCGAGCCCTGGGCGGTGGCACGGGTGCCCGACCAGCTGCCGATGCCCACCGAGAGCCGGTCGGTCTTCACGTCCATGGTGGCCGCCGGCTTGCTGCTGACCCCGGTCATGTTGGCCGTGATCTGCTTCATGTAGGCGGTCACGATGTCCTTGCCGGTCACGCCGCTGTCCACCCGGAAAGCCTGGGTGGCCAGCAGGGCCTTGCCGTTGGTCAGCTCGGTGTAGCTCTTCAGCTCGTCGCGGCTGGACTGCCGCCAGCCGTCCGCCGGAGTGACCGAGACCCCCAGGCCCACCTCGAGCGCACCCCCCGCCGGCGGCGTGCTCGTCGACGTGGACGGACTCGGCTGCGGGGTCGGGTCGGTGGACGTGCTCGGGCTGGGCTGCGGCGTGGGCGGGGTGGACGGCGCGGACGCCGTCGGCGAGACGCTCGGCGTGGGATCGCCACCGCCGGAGCCGAAGATCGACATCAGCAGCCAGCCGGCCAGCGCCACCGCCGCCAGGCCGGCGACGACGATGCCGATCACCATGCCGTTGCCCTTCGGCTTCGGCGGCTGCGGCTGGAATCCTCCGCCGCCGCCGGGGTAGCCGGGCCGCGAACCCATGGCGGCCTGGCCACCGAACGGCCCGGACGCCCCCGCGGGCGGATACTGCCCGGACGGCGGGTAGCCGCCGCCCTGCTGCGGGTACTGCTGGCCGCCCGGCGGGTAGGGCTGGCCACCCTGTCCCGGTTGCTGCTGGCCGCCCGGCGGGTAGGGCTGGCCACCCTGTCCCGGTTGCTGACCCTGGGGGTAGCCCTGCGGGTACCGCTGGCCGCCCTGCGGGTAACCGCCGCCAGGCGGATAGCCGCCCTGTTGCGGATTGGGCTGGCCACCCTGCGGGAACTGCTGGCCGCCCTGCTGCGGGTACTGCGGGCCGCCCTGACCGGGGAACTGGTTCTGGCTCATGACTGAACCTCCTTGCCCTCGGCCTCGACGTGGGCGTGGGCGTGCGGCACCTTGCCGGCCGCCCGCACGCTGATCCCGCAGTTGGAGCAGAACAGCGCCCCGGGCAGCAGCGGCATCTCGCAGGAGGGGCAGAACTCCAGGCCGGGACCGGTGCTGCGGGCCCGCGCCGTCGACTCCAGCGCTGCCTCCATCAGGCCGCGGTGCAGGGCAGTCCGGATCCGGAGGATCAGCACGGCCAGGATCGCCAGACCCCACAGGATGGAGAGCACCAGCGCCAGCACCGGGCTGGCCAGGAAGCCGAGCAGGTACGTGCCGCCGGCGAACAGGACGTTGGCGCCGATCGCCTCGGCGACGCCGCGGAAGTAGCGCGGGCTGAAGCCGTCGTAGCCCTCGCCCAGCCCGGAGAACT
>CALMIQ010000536.1 GCA_937863965.1 uncultured Micropruina sp. | reverse complement strand
CTGGGTCAGGCCCCAGTTGACGATGCCGCGGCGCCAGTCGAAGACCCAGATCCACACCGTCATCGCGGCGATCACCGGCATCGCCCAGGCCAGCAGCATCGCGATCTGCAGGATCAGCCTGGTCACCGCGCCGACCGCGTTCATCAGCAGCGCCACCAGCACCCCGATCACCACCGTTATCGCGGCGTTGGCGAGGCAGAAAGCGATCGAGCGGACGACCACCGCCCAGGTCTGCGGGTCGCTGAACAGCTGGGTGTAGTTGGCCAGCCCGATGAACTCGGGCGGCTTGCCGAACTGCTGGGCCAGGCCGAACTTCTGCATCGAGGTGACGAACTGCCACACCAGCGGATAGCCCAGGGCGACCAGCAGCACGGCGATCGCCGGCACCAACAGCAGGTACGGCGCGGGGCCCACCCGGCGGTGCCGAACCCGCTCGGACGCCACCGTGCCGGCGTCCGGCGGTGCGCTGACGGCTGTCATCGGATTCCTCTCTGTCTCGTTGGGAGGTCTCGAGATCCCGGCGTTCGCCGGGATGACGGGGGCGCGCTGGGATGACGGGGGGCGCGCCGGGATGACGGGGGCGGCGCTGGGATGACGTTAGGCACTCTCGTCATACCATGAGGACTTTTCGTCATCCCGGGCTTGCCCCGGGATCTCGGCCGGCGTCGTCGATGGGGACGGTTCTTTTCGTTCGAAATTCGCACGCCAAGAACCGTCCCCGCCGTCCGAGGGACCGCTGGTCGAGCTCGTCCAGACCCGACTCTCGTTCCGACGAGCTCAACCAGCGGCCTCAGCTCACTTGGCGTTGAGCATCGGGGTGAACAGCGCGTCGTACTCGGCGGCCAGGGCGGTCACGTCGCCGCCGTCGGCGACCTTGGCGAAGAACTCCTCGAGCTTGCCGGACGCCTCGACGGTGGCCCAGCCCGGCGCGGCCGGGGTCAGCTTGGAGTTGGACGCCGACTCGATCAGCGCCTTCGCGAACTGGTCGTCGCCCAGGCTGGAGACGTGGTCGGCGTTGGCCGGGCCGAGACCGTTCTTGCCGAGCATCTGCTGGTACTCGGAAGAGAACACGATCTTCAGCAGGTCGCGCGAACCGGCCTGGTTCTTCGACTTCGCCGAGATGCCGATGTTGGAGCCGCCGGCGAACACCGGAGCCGGCTTGCCGTCGTTGCCGGGCAGCACGAAGACGCCGAACTTGTCGTCGTTCCACTTGCGGGTGTCCTTGCCGTCGGACTTGACCAGGTCACCGATCGACCAGTGCGCCCAGCCCGGAGCCATGATGGTGGCCGCGGCCAGGCTGGTCTTGCCGGTCACCTTCGCGGGATCCTTGGCGTCGTCCTTGATCACGTCGGAGTCGTTGACGTACAGCCAGGGGGACTGGTCCTTGGCCGTCCGCGGCGCCTTCGAGGCGTCGGCGAAGATGCCCTGCAGCTGGGTCAGGCCCTTGATGCTGTTCGGGTCGGACAGCGTCGAGGTCCAGGTGCCGTTGGCGTACTTCGCCAGGTCGCCGCCGTTGGCGAAGATCCACGAGATGCCGTTGCGCCAGTCCTGGCCGCCCAGGAAGAAGCCGGAGAAGTTCTTGATGTCCTTCGGGTTCTTGGTGGTGATCGTCGCCACCGTGGTGTTGAACTCGTCCAGGGTCTTCGGCACGCTCACCCCCGCCGCGGTGTAGATGTCCTTGCGGTAGAACATGTAGCGCGAACCGAAGTAGTACGGCAGCGTGTAGTTCTTGCCGTCCACCTTCCCGACCTCGACGAACGACTGCAGCAGCTTGTCACCGCCCAGTTCGGCGTACAGGTCGGAGACGTCGGAGAAGGCGCCGACGTTGGTGAAGGTGGGCGACAGGGTGTTGCCGACCTCGACCACGTCGGGGGTGTTGTTCTCGTCCGGCAGTGCCGTGGTCAGCTTGGTGACCAGGTCGCCCCAGGACTGCTCCTCGATCGTCAGGGTGCCGCCGTTGGTGGCCTTGTAGGTGGTCTTCAGGTAGTCCCGCAGCGCATCCGGGGTGTCCCCACCGGCCAGCCACAGGGTGATGTTCTGCGGACCGGCCGCGGATTCCGTGACGGACGGGCTGCTGGACGGGCCCGCGGCGCAGGCGCCGAGGGCCAGGGCCGAGGCGGTCATCAGAGCGAGCGCCGACAGCTTCTTGTTCATTGCATTCCTTTCGGATCGAGCGGGTGTGGGCAGTCGTGCGGGGTCAGGCGACCCCGAGTTCGTTGAGTTGGACGAGCGCGCCGGCGCCGAGCAGGACGGCGTCCTCGCCGAGCGAGCTGGCGGTGAGCTCCAGCCGGGGCCGGAACTCCGAACGGGTGCGTTCGACGATGCAGTCCCGGGCGGCGTCCAGCAGGGCGGGGGTGATGACGTCCGCGGGGCCGCCGACCACGATGTGCTGCAGGCCGAGCATGCCGACCACCGGCGCGAGCGCCAGGCCGAGCCGGCGTCCGGCCCGCGCCAGGATCTCGTCGGCCCGCCCCGGATCGGCCTCCAGTT
>CALMIQ010000535.1 GCA_937863965.1 uncultured Micropruina sp. | reverse complement strand
CCGGCCAGCACCCCGGTTCCGATGCCCAGGAAGATGCCGCGCCACAGGGTCTGGTTCTGGGCCTCGGCGCGACCGGCGCCGATCACCCGTGAGTACCGGCCCCACGCCTGGTCGTAGCGCAGGGCGAACAGCTGGAGTTTCGAGCTGATCAGGTCGGTCGCGCCCAGGGCCAGGTTCCCGTACGCCTCGCCGAGGGTGGCGTGGGCGTCCAGCAGGCCGGTCTGGGTCTGCAGGGCGGGTAGCTTCGCCTCGAGCTGGCGACGTTCCGCGGCCGTGGGTGCGCGCTGCACCACCGGGCTGCGCTGGACGACCGGCACCCGACGAGGCTCCGGTCGCGGCCGGCCCCCGGACGCCGGGCGCAGGGCCGCCGCCACCGCCCGGTTGCCCGCCTGGCGTTGCAGCGCGAGCAGCCCGGCCGCGCCGGCGGGAACACCGGCCAGGGCCGACGGGCCCGTCGGCGGCGCCGTCGTCACGGGGCGAGCACCAGCACGTTCCCGCGGCGACTGGACCACGGGCTGCGGGCGGTCCATCGTGGACATCCAACCCCCTGCAAGGCCGCGCTAGGCGATGTGGAGCCATCCATGCTGCCCCGACCGTAAAGAATGCGCAGGAGTCCATCGGGAACGACCGGCTACCCCTTCGGGCACGTGGTGATCGGCTCCGGAACCCTGCTCGCTGGGTCGAGCAAGCCTGCCCGGCCAGATCCGCGGTGGTGAGCACGGTAGAGAGCACGAGCGGTGATCTCGGAGTGAGCGAGGCTCGAGGCCCCGCCGTGGATGGCGGGGCCTCGACCCGGTGTGCGCGATCCAGAGACCGAGTCCTGGTCCTTGTCGTGTGCCTTCCCGGCGGCCTTGGCAGCGGCTTCGGCCCGCTTGGTCGACCCAGGCGGCGTGTTACCCGCCGGGTGTCCAGTTGGCGGTGCGCTTCTGGAACACGATGGCCGGCCCGATCAGCTGGACGACGGACGCGCGATGGTGCGGCGGACGGCGTCGTCCACGACGGCGCCCAGCGAGCCGGACGCCCGGAATGTCGCCCGCTGCTGCTCGGCCCCGGTTCCGTCACGGATCAGGCGTTCCACCCCGTCCTGGACCAGTCCGAGGTCGCCGGTGACCTCCAGCGCGTCCCGCAGGTCGGTGACCAGGGCGCGGACGGCGTCCCGGGCCGAGACGGGTGCCCTGCTGGCCGGGTCGAGCAGGTCGCCGCTCAGGCCGTCGCGGGCCGCCCGCCAGGTCGCGGCACGCTGCCACTGCGGCGGGAAGGAGACCGGCCGGTCGCCCCGTTCCCACTGCCGGCCGGCGGTGATCACCATCGCGCGGCACAGCGCCGCGATCAGCACGGCGTCCTCCAGCCGGGTGCAGACGTCGGCGGTGCGGATCTCGACGGTGGGGAAGCTGGCCGACAGCCGGGCGTCGAAGTAGATCATCCCGTCGTCCATCGCCGCGCCGGAGCGGACCAGATCGGCCACGGCGGCGTCGTAACCGGCCGCGTCCCCGAAGGGACCGGCCGGCCCGGCCGTCGGCCACAGGCCCCACATCACCGTCCGGAAGCTGGCGTACCCGGTGTCCTGACCCTGCCAGAACGGCGAGTTCGACGACAGCGCCAACAGAGTCGGCAGCCAGCGGGCCAACCTGTCGATCACCCCCACCCCCCGGTCGCGGGACTCGATCTGCACGTGCACGTGCTGACCGCAGGTCAGCTGCTGTCGGGACAGCAGGCCGAACTCGGACGTCATCCGCAGATAGCGCTCGTCATCGGTCGGCGTCGGTCGCACCTCGAGTGGGCTGGTGCCGATGGCGGCGACCGCGGCACCGGACTCGGCCGCCCCGGCCGACGCGGCGAGCCGCAACTCGAGGAGCTGCGCGGCCAGTTCGTCGGTGGTGGTGCACGGCAGCGAGCCGATCTCGGCCTGCTCGAGCTTGAACTCGTGTGCGACGGACGTGCCGGGCAGCTCGCCGTGGTCATCGGCGAGTAGACGCCGGGCGCGGCGCACCACCGATTCGCCGGCGGCGACCGGCTGACCGTGCAGTCGCTCGACGACCAGGAGTTCTTCCTCGACCCCGAAGGTGATCGGCATGTCATCAGTGTCGCGCCCGGTCGGTGTCGTGGAGAACCCTCCGTGGGGTGGGCCGGCTCCGCCGGGGTGCGCGTCCAGGGTGGCGAGACGGGCCGGGGGCGATGGGCCGGCGCGGCCCGGCGGAAGGAGGTTGGCGCGGTGACCTCACGTCGTTACGGCGGCAGGCGCTGGCTGGTCGTCGGGGTGTCCACGGTGCTGCTGGCGGCGGCGCTCGTCGCGGGACTGGTGTGGACGGGAGTGCTCCACCCGAACAACCCGTCGAGCGAGCGCTATCCGGTGCGGGGTGTCGACGTCTCCCGGTACCAGGGCGACATCGACTGGCCGGTGCTGGCCGGGCAGGGCATCGACTTCGCGTTCATCAAGGCAACCGAGGGCAGCACGCTGGTCGATCCGCGTTTCGCCGCGAACCTCGACGGCGCCACCGCGGCCGGGCTCCGCGTCGGCGCCTACCACTTCTTCAGTTTCGAGAGCGGCGGGG
>CALMIQ010000534.1 GCA_937863965.1 uncultured Micropruina sp. | reverse complement strand
ACGAAGACCATGCCGATGCTGACCGCCTCGCCGTGCCGCCACAGGTACTCCTGATCGCGCTCGATGGCGTGCGCCAGGGTGTGCCCGTAGTTGAGCAGTTCACGGCCGATGTCGCGGCCGACCGAGGTGCGTTCCCGCAGATCGGCGCCCACCACGGACGCCTTCACCGCGATCGCCCGCTTCACCAGCACACAGATCACCTCGCCCTTGGTGTTGAGCGCCTCCGCCGGATCGTCCTCGATGATGGTCAGGATCGCCGGGTCGGCGATGAACCCCGCCTTGACCACCTCGGCCATGCCGGAACGGATCTCGGCCACCGGCAGGTTCTCCAGCAGTCCGAGGTCGCAGAGCACGGTGTAGGGCTCGTAGAAGGCCCCGACCAGGTTCTTGCCGGCCGACAGGTTGATGCCCGTCTTGCCGCCTACCGCCGCATCCACCATGCCCAGCACGGTGGTCGGGATCGAGACGTACCGGACGCCACGCAGCCAGGTGGCCGCCACGAACCCGGCCAGGTCGGTGGTGGCACCACCGCCCAGGCCGATGATGGCGTCCGAGCGGGTGAACCCGGCTCCGGCCAGCGCGTCCCAGCAGCGCTGCAGCGTGGCGACGGTCTTCGCCCCCTCGGCGTCCGGCACCTCGATGGTCAGCACCTCGGCGTCGCAGGTCCGGCCGACCTCGGCCGCCAGGTCGCGCAGCACCGCCGGATGGATCACGGCGATCCGGCGCTGGTCGGCCAGGTACTGGGGCAGCAGGTCCAGCGCTCCCCTGCCGACCACGACCTGGTACGGCTTCTCGGCGCTCACGTCGATCGCGGAAATCCTCACCGGTGGACCCCCTTCAACTCAGTGACGATCTCTTCCACAATGGCCTGCACACCGACGCGATCGGTGGCGACCGTGATCGTGGCCAGATTCTGATACACCGGCGTCCTCTCAGCGAGAAGTTTGATCAATGTGGCCCGCAGATTGCCCAGGACCAGCCCGCCGGCCTGGTTCAGGCCGAGCCGCCTGCTGGCCTGGGCGACCGATACCTCCAGCCAGACCGCGGTCACCGTGCGCAGCGCCTCGGCGACCTCGGGGATGAGCACGGCGCCGCCGCCGACGGCGACCACCGCCGGCTGCCGCAGCGCGGCCAGGGTGGCCGTCCGCTCCAGCGCGCGGAAGTGGGCCTCGCCGGAATCGGCGAAGATCTCCGGAACGGGCTTGCCCTCGGCGGCCTCGATGGCGGCGTCGACGTCGACGAAGGGCAGCACGAGCCGCTCGGCCAGGACGGGCCCCACCGTGCTCTTCCCGGCACCCGGGGCCCCGATCAGCGCGATGGTGGCCGACGGGCTCACCGCAGCCCTCGCTGCGCCAACCGCTCGGCGTAGCCGGCCAGGTTGCGACGGGTCTCCGCCACCGAGTCGCCGCCGAACTTCTCCAGCACCGCCTCGGCCAGCACCAGGGCCACCATCGCCTCGGCGACCACGCCGGCGGCCGGGACGGCGCACACGTCGGAGCGCTGATGGTGCGCCACCGCCGCCTCGCCGGTGGCGACGTCCACGGTGCGCAAGGCCCGCGGAATGGTGGCGATCGGCTTCATCGCGGCCCGGACGCGCAACGGCTCGCCGTTGCTCATCCCGCCCTCGGTGCCGCCGGACCGGTTCCGCAGCCGGACGACGCCGTCCGGGCCGGGCTGCATCTCGTCGTGGGCCAGGCTGCCCCGGGTGCGGGCCAGGTCGAAGCCGTCGCCGACCTCGACCCCCTTGATCGCCTGGATGCCCATCAGCGCGCCGGCCAGCTTCGCGTCCAGCCGCCGGTCGCCCTGGCTGTGCGAGCCGAGCCCGGACGGGACGCCGTGCGCGACCACCTCGACCACACCGCCGAGGGTGTCGCCGGCCTTCTGGGCGTCGGCGATCTCGGCCTGCATCGCCGCGCTGGCGTCGGCGTCCAGGCAACGGACCGGGTCGGCGTCGATCGCATCCCGATCGGCGAACACCGGCACGCGGGTGCCGGCGGAGCGGACCGGACCGAGCTCGACGACATGGCTGACGATGGTGATGCCGCAGGCCTGCCACAGGAAGTTGCTCGCCACCCGGCCCAGGGCGACCCGGGCCGCGGTCTCCCGGGCGGAGGCCCGCTCCAGGATCGGCCGGGCCTCGTCCCAGTCGTACTTCTGCATGCCGGCCAGGTCGGCGTGGCCGGGCCGGGGCCGGGTCAACGGGGCGTTCCGGGCCAGGCCGGCGAGCACGTCGGCGTCCACCTCGTCGGGGGCCATCACGGTCTCCCACTTGGGCCACTCGGTGTTGCCGATCATGATCGCGATCGGCGAGCCCAGCGTCTCGCCGTGCCGGACGCCGGCCAGCAGCGTCACCTCGTCGGCCTCGAACTTCATCCGCGCTCCGCGGCCGGCACCGAGCCGGCGGCGCGCCAGCGCCTCGGCGATGTCGGCGGTGGCCACCCGGACGTGCGCGGGGATGCCCTCGATCGTCGCCACCAGGGCGCGGCCATGGGACTCCCCTGCGGTCAGGTAGCGAAGCATGATCGCGAGTCTGTCATGACCGGACGCGGGCGTCCGACGCTGCCCGCACGGCAGACATCAGCACCTCCACCGGAACGTCCCGTCCGGTCATCAGCCGCACCTGGTGACGTGCCTGATGCACCAACAGATCCAGCCCGCTGAGCACCACCCGCCCGGCCGCCTCGGCGCGCTCGGCGAGCGGCGTCGGCCACGGATGGTAGATCACGTCGAGCACGCCGCGCAGCGCCGGGCAGTACTCCACCTCGAGCGCCTCGAGCCGGCCGGTCAGCCCCGCCGACGGCACGGTCGAGACCAGCAACTCGCTGGCCGGATCGAGCGGCGCGCCCAGCGTGCGGGGCTGCACCTCGACCTTGAGCTGTTCGGCCCAGTCCCGGAAGACGGCGAGCCGGCGCGGGTCCCGTCCCTGCACCTCGACCAGCCGGACGCCGCTGCGCACCAGCGCGACCAGCGCCGAGCGGGCGGTGGCGCCGTTGCCGATCAGGGTGGCCACCCGGACCGGAGGCAGCCCGGCGTCGGCCAATGCGTCGCGCAGCCCGGCGATGTCGGTGTTGTAGACCCGCCGGTGCTTGCCGAACACGACCGTGTTGGCCACCCCGGTGAGCACCACGTCGTCGTCGGGAATGCCGGATGCCGCCGCGGCCTCCTTCAGCGGCATGGTGACGCTCAACCCGCGCCACGATCCGTCCAGCCCGTCGACGAAGCCGGCGAACTGTGCCGGCTGCAGTTCGGCCCGCCCGTACTCCCAGTCCAGCCCTAGATAGGCGTAGGCCGCCGCGTGGATGGCCGGGGAGAGCGAGTGGTCGATCGGCGAGCCGAGGACGGCGGCGCGGTGTTTCATGCGCACTTCTTCTTGTTCTCGGCGCTGGCCAGGCACCACTGCTGCAGCTGCGCCACCGCCTTCTGGTGTTCGGCGTAGGTCTCGGAGAAGACCGTCTCGCCGGTGTCCAGGTTGATCGGGACGAAGTACAGCCACTTGCCGTCGGCCGGGCTGAGCGCCGCCTCCATCGCCTTCTTGGCCGGGGCCGTGATCGGTCCGGGCGGCAGTCCCTTGAACTTGTAGGTGTTGTAGGGCGAGTTGCTCTTGCGCTCGGCGGCGGTCGTCCACACCGTCCCGGTCTTCTTGGCGGCGAACGCGACGGTGGCGTCGGACTGCAGCGGCGTGCCCTTGGCCAGCCGGTTGTAGAAGACCCGGGCGACCTTCGCACGATCCTCGTCGCGGAACACCTCGCGCTCGATGATGCTGGCCATCACCAGCACGTCGTACGGCTTGTGGCCGAGGCTGTCGGAGCGCTCCTCGAAGGCCAGGTCCTGCAGCGTCTTGTTGAACTGGGTGATCGGCAGCTTCAGCACCGACGCGGCGGTGGGCTTGAGCGGCAGGTTGTAGGTGTCGGGGAAGAGGAAGCCCTCGTTGCTCTTCCCGATCCACTTCGGCAGGCCCAGCGCCTTGCGGTTCTTCAGCGCCGCCTGGAAGTCCTTCTCGGACACCTTGGTGGACTCGGCCAGCGAGGTGAGCACCTCGGACAGCCGCAGCCCCTCGCGGATCTGGAACTGGTTCTTGATCTGGTTGGCCGGATCGAGCAGCATCTGCAGCGCGGTCTTCGCCGGGATCTGGGTACGCATCTTGTACAGCCCGTACTGGATCTTGCGCACGTTCGGGTCGGACGCCGCCGCCCGGTCGAACGCCTTCGCGGTGCGGATCACATCCGAGGCGAGCAGGATGTCGGCGATCTTCTTGGTGGACGCCCCCTGCGGGATCTCGATCACCACATCGGCGGTGCCCTCGGGGTCGACGTAGTCCTCGACGGTCCGGTAGGCCATCCAGGCGTCGTGCACCTTGCCGTACACGAACCAGCCGCCGCCGATCAGCACGCCAAGGGAGAGCACCACGGCGATGGCGCCGCGGACCCGGTACCAGACCTCCTTGGGCAGCCAACGGCCGGTCTCCGGATCCCGCAGCTCGCGGAAGAGGTTCGCCATAGTCACCGTCCTTCGTTCATCACGCCGGTTCTCCGGGCGCGGCCGCGGTCGATCGCTCCACCGCCAGCGCCTGTTCCAAGATTGCCACGGCCGCCGCCTGGTCGATGATGGCGCGCTGGCGCCGGGCGTCCTTCCCGGCCGATCGCAGCCGCCGGCCGGCGTCCGCGGTGGTCAGTCGCTCGTCGAAGAACCGCCAGCCGATCGCCGGGTGCGCGGCGATCACGGACGCCGCCGCCTCCCGGACCTGGGCCGCGGCGAGGCCCTCCGCCCCGGACAGCGTCCGGGGCAGCCCGATGATCACCTCGAACGGCTCGTACTCGGCGAGCAGTTGCGGCAGCCGGCGGGCGGCGTCCGCGGTCGGCACGGTCTCGACCGGGTAGGCGAGCATGCCGTCGGGGTCGCAGGCGGCCACCCCGATCCGGGCCTTGCCCCAGTCGAGCGCCAGCCGGACGCCCCGGCGGAACGCGGGCGCGGTCAAAGGGCGGCCACCGCATCACGGACGGCGTTCAGCGCCTCGGTCACGGCCGGGCCCGACTTCGGGCCGCCGCCCTGGGCGAAGTCGTCCTTTCCGCCGCCTCGGCCACCGAGTTCGGCTGCCCCGACACCGACCAGCCTGCCGGCGCGGGCACCCCGGGTTCGGGCCGCCTCGTTGGTGGCCACGGCGATGGCCGACTTGTCGTCGGAGGAGTTCACGATGGCCACCACGGAGGCCTCGGCGCCCAGTTCGGTGCGGACCGCCAGCGCGAGCGTGCGCAGGTCGGCCCCGGTCGCACCCTTGACCCTGTCGAGCACCACCCGGAAACCGTTGACGACGACCGCCCGGCGGGCGTACTCCTCCGCGACCCTGACCAGCTCGCGATTGCGGAACTCCTCGATCTGCTTCTCGGCCGCCTTCAGCTGGGCCAGCAGCTTCTCGACCCGGTCGGTCAGCTGATCGGGCTGGGTCTTGAGCGTGTCGGACAGCGTTGCGACGAGCGCCCGCTCGGCCGCGAAGCGTTCGAACGCCTCGTTGCTGACCAGCGCCTCCACCCGGCGGATCCCGGAGCCGACCGACTGCTCGCCGATCAGGTTGACCAGGCCGATCTGGGACGTCCGGGCGACATGGGTGCCGCCGCACAGCTCGCGCGACCACGGCCCGGCCAACTCGACCATCCGGACGACGTTGCCGTACTTCTCGCCGAACATCGCCTGCGCGCCGAGCGCCTTCGCCTCGTCCAGCGGGAGCTCTCGGTCGGTGACCTCGAAGTCGTCGCGGATGGCGGTGTTGACGATGCCCTCCAGCTCGCCCCGCATCGCCGCCGACAGGCCCTGGGTGGCGTTGAAGTCGAAGCGGAGATAGCCGGGCTTGTTGTACGAGCCGGCCTGGTGGGTTCCCTGGCCGAGCATCTGCCGCAGCGCGGCGTTCACGATGTGCGTCGAGGTGTGCGCCTGGCAGGCCGCGAACCGGGCCGGGCCGTCCACCTGGGCCAGCACCCGCGCACCAGCGGCCAGCTCGCCCTCGTTGACCAGCACCTTGTGCACCACCAGGCCCTGGATCGGACGCTGCACGTCCAACACGTCCAGGGCGAGGCCGCTGCCGGTGAGCACGCCGTGGTCGGCGTCCTGGCCGCCGGCCTCGGCGTAGAACGGGGTCTCGTCGAGCACCACCTCGACCACGTCGCCGGGCCGCGCGACCTGCACGAGGGTGCCGTCGGAGACGATGCCGCGCACCCGGGAGTCGACGCTGAGGTCGGTGAAGCCGAGGAACGGGGTCTCGCCGGCCGCGCGCAGGCTCCGGTAGGCCTCGGTGTCGACCGTGCCGCCCTTCTTGGCCCGGGCGTCCGCCTTGGCCCGGTCCTTCTGCTCCTGCATGAGCGTGCGGAACCGGTCGGAGTCGACGGTCAGACCCGCCTCGGACGCCATCTCCAGGGTCAGGTCGATCGGGAAGCCGTAGGTGTCGTGCAGCTGGAACGCCTGATCGCCGCTGAGCACACCGGACTGCCGGCTGCGCGCCTGGCCGGCCGCCAGGTCGAAGATCTGGGTACCGGCCGCCAGGGTGCGGCGGAACGCCTCCTCCTCGCCGTAGGCCACCTGGGAGACCCGCTCCCACTGGCCGGCGACCTCGGGATAGGACTGCTCCATCAGCCCCTTCGAGATCGGCAGCAGTTCGGGCAGCACCGGTTCGTTGACGCCGAGCAGCCGCATCGAGCGAATCGATCGGCGCAGCAGCCGGCGCAGCACGTAGCCGCGGGCCTCGTTGCCGGGGGTGACGCCGTCGGTCATCAGCATCAGCGCCGAGCGGACGTGGTCGCCGACCACCCGCAGCCGGATGTCGGCCTGGGTGTCGGCGCCGTACCGGGTGCCGGCCAGTTCGGCCGCCGCGGTGATCACCGGGAAGATCTCGTCGATCTCGTACATGTTCGCCACGCCCTGCAGCAGATAGGCGGTGCGTTCCAGGCCCATGCCGGTGTCGATGTTCTTGCTCGGCAGCGGGCCGAGGACGTCGAAGTCGTCCTTGGCGCGGACGGCCGAGAGCTCCTCGGTCTGGAAGACCAGATTCCAGATCTCCAGGAAGCGGTCCTCGTCGACGATCGGGCCGCCGTCCGGGCCGAACGCGGGGCCGCGGTCGATGTAGATCTCGCTGCACGGCCCGCCGGGGCCGGGGACGCCCATGTGCCAGTAGTTGTCCTTGAGTCCGCGGCGCTGGATGCGCTCGTCCGGGACGCCCACCCCGCGCCACAGCGCGGCGGCCTCGTCGTCGTCCAAGTAGACGGTGACCCAGACCTTGTCGGGGTCGAAGCCGTAGTTGCCGTCCGCCTGGCTGCCGGTGACCAGCTCCCAGGCGTACTCGATGGCGCCGGCCTTGAAGTAGTCGCCGAAGGAGAAGTTGCCGTTCATCTGGAAGAACGTGCCGTGCCGGGTGGTCTTGCCCACCTCGTCGATGTCGAGCGTGCGGACGCACTTCTGCACGCTGACGGCGCGCGCGAACGGCGCGTCCTCGGCGCCGGTGAAGTACGGCTTGAACGGCACCATGCCGGCGTTGACGAACAGCAGCGTGGGGTCGTTGTAGACCAGCGGCGCGGACGGCACCTCGACATGGCCGTTGCGCACGAAGAAGTCGATGTAGCGACGCCGGATCTCGGCGGTTTTCATGATGGTGTCCGATCGGGTGTGCCGGCGTACCTCGCCGACGATGGTCAGGTGCGGTTGCTCTCCTGGACGGGATGGCCTTCCTGTGCGGGAAGGGTGGCCCCGTCCAGGCCGAGAGCCTCGCGCAACTCGTGTTCGCGCTCGTCCATGGCGCTGGACATGGTGGAGAAGAAGTCGTCGACCCAGCCCCGGGCGTCGCGTGCGGTCTTCTCGACCTGCTCGGTGACGCCCTTCGGTGTGAATCGCTCGTAGTACTCGCGACCCTTCAGCACCAGCCAGACCGTGACGCCCGCGCCGACCGCGAACCAGAACAGCCGGCGTCCCATCACTTGGCCGCTTTCCGCTTGCCCTTGATGGCCTGCCGGACGCCGTGGGTGAACGCGGCGGTCTTGACCAGCGGGCCGCCGAGGGTGGCCGAGAACAGGGTGGACAGCTGGGCGGCGTTCTCGCTCACCACCACGGCATGCCGGCTGACCCGGGAGACGTCCTCGGTGACCAGGCTGAGCTTGCTGAGCTCATCGTTGGTGGCGGTCACCGTGCCCTTCAGCTCGTGCAGGATCGGCACCGACGAATGCCCCACATCGCGCACGGCCAGCCGGAGTTCCTCGAGCACCCGGCCGAGCTTGAGCAGCGGAACGGCGCAGAAGGCGACCAGGGCGACGGCGGCGATGGCCGCGATCAGGCCGGCGATCTCTCCAACGGACATGGGCGTTCCTCACATGGTGATGATGTCCCACGCAGCCTAACGCACCGGCCGCGGCGGCATTCCACCCGGACGGCGATGGTCAGCCGCCCTGCTTGGCGACGGCGAGGCGCTGCAGCGCGACGGCACGCTGCTCGGCGTGGTCGACGATCCGTTCCGGATAGCCGTGGGCATAGCCGTCGGCCGCCTGCCACGGTTCGTGGACGGCGGCGCCGGCCAGGTGCCGGAGTTCGGGGATCCAGCGTCGGACGTAGTCACCGTCCGGGTCGAACTTCCTGCCCTGGCCGACCGGGTTGAAGATCCGGAAGTAGGGCGCGGCGTCGGTACCGGTGCCGGCGACCCACTGCCAGCCGTGGTTGTTGGACGCCGGATCGCCGTCGATCAGGTGCTCGAGGAAGTGCCGGGCGCCCACCGGCCACCAGGCGTGCAGGTCCTTGACCAGGAAGCTGGCGGTCACCATCCGGACCCGGTTGTGCATCCAGCCGGTGACCAGCAGCTGGCGCATGCCGGCGTCCACGAAGGGGTAGCCGGTGCGGCCGGTGCGCCAGGCGTCCAGGAGTTCGGGGTCGTCGTCGTAGGCCAGCCGCGCCAGGTCCGGGCGCAGGTCGCGCCACAGCGAGTCGGGGTGGTGGTGCACGACGTCGGCGTAGAACTCGCGCCAGGCCAGCTCGGTGCCGAAGGCGTCGGCGCCGCGC
>CALMIQ010000533.1 GCA_937863965.1 uncultured Micropruina sp. | reverse complement strand
GCAGGTCGGTCACACTTGGCCGATGACCGTTTCCTGTCTGTTCTGCTCCATCATCGCCGGACGGACGTCGGCTCACGTCGTGCTCGATGAGCCGGAGGTGTTCGCGTTCCTGGACACCCGGCCGGTGTTCAAAGGGCACGTGCTGGTGGTGCCGCGCGAGCATCACGACACCATGACGGACCTGCCGCCGGCCCTGCTGGCCGTGCTGTTCGCGGCGGTGCAGCGCCTCGCGTCGGCCGTCCCCGGGGCGCTCGGGGCGACCGGCACGTTCGTGGCGGTGAACAACGTCGTCAGCCAGTCGGTTCCGCACGTCCACGTCCACGTCGTGCCGCGCACCAAGGGCGACGGGCTCCGCGGCTTCTTCTGGCCGCGCACCAAGTACGCCGACGAGACGGAGGCCGCGTCCTACGCCGGCCTGCTCAGACGCGCTGTTGCCGCACGTCGGTGAGGAATCGGCCCGCCGTCTCGAAGTCGCCGTCGTCGTGCAGCACCGTGAGCGCGTGCTGGGCCGCCACGCCGCAGACGAGCAGGTCCAGCAGCGAGAACGCGCGGAGCGCGCCGGCGCGGACGAGGGTGTGCTGCGCCGAGTCGATCCACCGCCAGACGCCCTTCGGCACCGGGACGTCCGGGTAGAACAGCCGGAGATCACGGCTCATCTCATCGAACTCGGCGGCGTTGCGCGCCGAACGGCACATCTCGATGCGCTGGGGGCTGCACGACCCGATCTCGCCGGACACCACACTGGGGCGCCAACGAGCACCGACCGCGGGATCGCGTTGGATGCGCCACAGTGCCGAGGAGTCGGCCAGATACACCTCAGCTGGCTCCGGAGTCGTCCGCGGCCCGCAGCTGCTGCCATCCGTCGTAGTCCCACTCTTGGGCGCGCTGGAGGTAGCCGTCGAACTCCGCGGCGCGACGCAACTTGGCCGCGTAGTCGCGCAGTGCGTCGTTGACCGCGTCCTTCTTCGTCGTCCGCCCCGAGCGGCGCAGCACCTCGGCCAGTGCGTCCTCGTCCAGATCGATCTGTGTCACGGCCATGTTCGCCTCCAATGTTGGCGATGTGTAAACATCATCCATCTTACCAACATCGCGTCAGTCATCGAGCGACGGGTGCGACTCACCCCTTGACGGCGTCGACCACCTCGGGGGCCGCCGACCGCGCCTCGGCGGCGGACGCGTCGTCCGGTTGGGTCGCCGCGGCCCGTTCTGCCTCGACCCGCTCGGTGTAGGCGGCGATCTCGGCGGCCCGGCGGGCGTCGTCCCAGCCCAGCTTCTCGGCGGCGATCTCGGCGATCTCCGGAAGGGCGGCCAGGCCCGAATCGGCGATCTCGTAGGTGAGCCGGGTGCGGTTGACCAGCAGATCCTCCAGATGCAGGGCGCCCTCATGGGTGCAGCCGTAGGCGAACTCGGCGCGCAGGTAGTCGGGTGCGTGCTCGACCGGTTCGGCCAGGTCGGCCTGTTCCCGGCACTGGGCGATCAGGGTGTTGATCTCGCTGCCGTAGCGGTCGAGCAGGTGCCGCACCCGGGTGCCGTCCCAGCCGAACTCGCGGCCCAGCGTGTCGGCCTGTGCCGACAGCGCCCGGTAGCCGGCGGCACCCATAAGTGGGGTGTGCTTGGTCTGCGACGGACGGGCCTTGGCGTCGGCCTCGCCCAGTGCGAAGTCGACCGCGTCCTGCGCCATCACCCGGTAGGTGGTCAGCTTGCCGCCGGCGATGGTGACCAGGCCGGGGGCGGCCTCGGTGACGGTGTGCTCGCGGGAGACCTTCGTCGACGCCGTTCCGTCTCCCTTGGTGGCCGGCTGCAGCAGCGGACGCAGCCCCGCCCAGGTGCCGATCACGTCGTCACGGGTGATCGGCTTCTGCAGCACCACGTTGGCGTGGTCGATCACGTAGTCGATGTCGGCCTGCGAGGCGACCGGATGGGTGAAATCCTGGTGATAAGGGGTGTCGGTGGTGCCGATCACCCAGTAGCGCTCCCAGGGAATGATGAACAGCACCGACTTCTCGGTCTGCAGAATGAAGCCCACGTCGCCGTTGAGCCGCTCCTTGGGCACCACGATGTGAATGCCCTTGGAGGCCAGCACCTTCAGCCCGCCCTGGGCCTCGGCCAGATCCTGGGTGGCCTCGGTCCACACGCCCGACGCCGCGATGACATGCTTGGCGCGGATGGTGAAGCCCTCGCCGGTCTCCAGGTCGGTCACCTCGGCGCCGCTGACCCGCCCGTTGGTCTTCACGAAATCGGTCACTCGGACGCGGTTCGCGGCCAGCGCGCCGTACTCGACGGCGGTACGCACCAGGGTGAGGGTCAGCCGGGAATCGTCGACCCGGCCGTCCCAGTACTGGATGGCGCCGACCATCACGTCGGGCCGGACGTCGGGGAACAACCGCTGGACGCCGGCGAGCGTGTGATGCCGGTGGAACGGCGAGGTGGCCTTGGCGCCCAGCCGGGCCATCACGTCGTACAGCGTGATACCGGCCGCCACGTAGGGACGCTCGACGTACTTCTTGGTCAGCGGATAGAGGAAGGACACCGGCTTCGCCAGGTGCGGGGCGAGGCTGTCGAGCAGCAGTTCGCGTTCGTGCAGGGCCTCGTTGACCAGCTTGAAGTCGAGCGCCTGCAGGTAGCGCAGGCCGCCGTGGATCAGCTTGCTGGA
>CALMIQ010000532.1 GCA_937863965.1 uncultured Micropruina sp. | reverse complement strand
CTAGTGGCCCGGCCCGCCGCCTGGCCCGGGTCAACTCCAGTCCCGGAACACCACTGCGACCGTGGTGGAATCCAGCACCGCGAACTCGCGGGCGCCGTACTCCCGGCGGACGATGCCGCCGCCGGCCGGGTAGGTCGGGTGCAGCAGGTCGGGACGCCGGCTCACGACGTCGGCGTGGACGGCGTCGATGTCGTCGGTCTCGATGGCGAGCTCGGGCCGGTCCTTGGCGGCGAACTCGGCGTCCTGCACCAGGTAGAGCTTGCAGCCGTCGCGCGCGGCCACGACGAAGTCGCCGTCGTCGTGCAGCACCTCGAAGCCGAGCCCGTCGACGAAGAGGTCCCGGCCGACGGCCAGGTCGGCGTAGAACACCTTCGGGATCAGGGTGCGGAACAGCGGGCGGGTCATCGCCACTCCACCAGGCCGACCAGATTGTCCTCGCTGTCGCGGATGAACGCCTGCCACTCGGCGGCCCCGGCCGGCCCGAGCGAGTCGTCGGTGTGGGTGAAGATGACGTGCGGCTGCGAGACGACCTCGACACCGGCCGCGGCCAGCCGGGTCACCTCGGCTTCGATGTCATCGACCCGCAGATACAGCAGTGCCGGCGGGGCGTTCACGTCCAACAACAGCCGGACGCCGTCCAGGTCGAAGAAGAGCAGGCCGGGCGGATCGAACCGGCCGCTGGGGCGGCGTCCGAGCAGCGATTCGTAGAACGCCGCGGCCCGATCCAGATCGCTCGCGTGCTGCGCCACCTGCACCAATGCCATGTCTCGCCTCCGATCCTTCGGTGTCACTGTAGACCCGGTGTCGCACGGCTCACTGGTTGAAGAACGGCGCACCTCCGCCGGCGCGCACGCCCGCGTAGTTGATCGCGGCCGCCTTGTAGCAGTCCGTCCGGGCCTTGCCGCTGTGGTTGGCCCTGCAGATCGCCCGCATGTCGGTCCGGAACCGCTCGTCCACCCACAGCCGGCGGCTGTCGGTCGGGTTCACGGTCAGTCCCCACCCGTAGTTGCGGTAGCCGAAGTCGTGCCGGGCGCAGGCCCGGTAGAACTCCGCAGCCCGCACGGCCGGGCTGTTGCAGCCGTTGTCGCTCCAGTTCCACGGCCCGCCCTTGGCCTTCTTGTGCTTCATGAACGCCGACAGCGACTCGGTCATCAGGCCGTTCATCCGCGCCGACAGGTCGGCTCGTTCGGCCCGGTTCTGGCGAACCGGCAAGGTGCCGGTCTTGCAGTCGTCGCCGAAGACGTCCGGATCGCAGACCCGGATCTTCAACTCGCTGAACTTCGTGCCCAGCCCAGGCCTCAGGGTGAACGACTTGGTCTTCGTCTTGTTGTCGCACACCTCGAATTTGGACGTGGAGGGGTCGAGTCCCGCGGTGACGTTGAGCGTGGCGCGCGCGTACGGGCAGCCGAAGCTGCCGGGCTTGTCGCGCAGCGTGATGGTCACCCGGACGTGCCACCCGTCGCGGACGGCCGTGAAGGTCGCCTTGGCCCAATCGGCGTCGAGGGTCCGGCTGGACGCCGTGCTGGGTTGGGCCTGCGCCGCCGGCGCCGGCAGGAGGGGGAGCACCAGCAGGGTGAGGCCGAGGATCAGGAGAGCCTTGCGCATCGGAGGAGACCTTTCGTCATCGAAGCTGGGATCAGTGTGCGCCGAGGCGCTCGGCGGTGACAGGGCAGGACTGCCCGGCTCGGCGCGCTTCCGGGGCAAGCCCGCCGTCGGGGACCGTTCGCGGCTCGGCCGTCGCGGTGGCGGCGGTGCGGTGTCTGCGACGATGGAGCCATGCGACGTCGTGTCTCGGCCCAGCTGACCGCCACCATCGGTGGCCCGACGGAACTCGTGCTCGCCATCGCGGTCGCGGACGGCCCGGCACGGGTCGAGCAGCTGTCGCTGACCCTGGACGGAGTGGAGGTCGCCGCGCAGGAGATCGCCGGGCCGCACGGCGGCCGGCTGCACCTGGTCAGCGGACTGCAGGCGGGTGAGTTCGTGGTGGACTACGCGGCCACGGTGGACGGCCTCGCCGCCGTCGAAGCGCCCGGCGTCCTGGAGCCGATCGAATACGCCCGGCCCAGCCGCTACTGCGATTCCGACAAGCTGATGCCGGTCGCGCAGGCCGAGTTCGCCGGCCTGGCCGGCAAGGAACTGCTGGACGCCGTGTCCAGCTGGGTCGGCGCCCATCTGAGCTACGTCTCCGGGTCGTCCAAGCCGATCGACGGCGCGGTCGACACCTACCTGTCCCGGCAGGGCGTGTGCCGCGACTACGCCCACCTGGTGATCGCGCTGCTGCGCGGTCTGAACGTGCCGGCCCGGCTCGCGGCGGTCTACGCCCCGGGACTCGACCCGATGGACTTCCACGCCGTCGCCGAGGCCTACCTCGACGGCGCCTGGTGGGTGGTGGACGCCACCGCGCTGGCGCCGCGGCCCAGCCTGCTGCGGATCGCCACCGGCCGGGACGCCGCCGACACCGCCTTCCTGACCACCCTGTCCGGGGCGTTGACCCTGCAGTCGATGACCGTCACCGCAACCGTTGACGCCCTGCCGGCCGACGACCTGACGTTGCTGACGGCATTGCGATGACGCTGCCGACCGCGGTGCGATGACCCTGCTCTACGACGCCGACTGCGGGTTCTGCACCGCGAGCGCGGCCTGGCTGGGACGCCGCCGGCTCGCCGCGTCGATTGAACCGCTGCAGCGGGCCGAGTTGGAGGCGCTCGGGGTGGACGCCGATCGGGCGGCCCGGGAGATCCCGCTGGTGGAGTCGACGCCGGCCGGTATCCGGGTGAGCTACGGACATGTCGCGATCGGGCGGGCGCTGGCGTCCGGACCGATGCCGTGGCGGCTGGCCGGATGGCTGCTGCTGCACCCGCCGCTGACCTGGCTCGCCGGTCCGGCCTACGCGCTGGTGGCGCGGAACCGGCACCGGCTGCCCGGTTCGACGGCCGCCTGCCGGATCGACCCGGGCCACGGGGGCGGGCCGGCCCGGGACGACGGCGGCGTCCGCCGGATGACTGAGCCGCCACCGGGGTGACGGAGGCCGTCGGCGGGCCACTAGATTGACCCCCATGGCACTCGAACCCGAGGATGTCGCAGCCATCGATCACGACGACGTGCTGCCGGAGTTGACCTTCGACGCCCAGCGCTATCCGGCCCGTCCGGCCAAGCTGCGCCCGGCCGCCCGCCGCCGCAAGGACATGCTGCAGGCGATGGGCCCGCCCCCGTTCGAACCGGACGGCCGCAACAAGGCCTACGTCGAATGGCTGGTCAACCAGTCGATGCTGGGCGACTCGATCACGATGGCCCGGCAGTTGGCCGGCCTGCACACCATGTGGAGCAATTCGTACGCGTCGCCCGATCCGCGTGCCGCCGTCGACCGGACGTCGGTGTGGTTCACCGCCTATCCGCTCTCGCTGGTCAGCGCGCCGGGACAGTCGTTCCTGGGGGCGCTCGGCGACGAGGAGCTGTGGCGCACCTTCCAGCAGATCGGCATCGAGGGCGTCCACACCGGGCCGGTGAAGCTGGCCGGGGGCATCTCCGGCTGGGCGCTGACCCCCAGCGTGGACGGCCACTTCGACCGGATCAGCATGGCCATCGATCCGCTGTTCGGCACCGAGGACGAGTACCGGGCGATGTGCGAGGTGGCCGCCCGGCACGGCGGCACCATCATCGACGACATCGTCCCCGGCCACACCGGCAAGGGCTCCGACTTCCGGCTGGCCGAGCTGAACTACCGTGACTACCCGGGCATCTACCACATGGTCGACATCCCCGAGGAGGCTTGGGACCTGCTGCCCGAGGTGCCCAAGGGTAAGGACTCGGTCAACCTCGACCCGTCCCACGAACACGCCCTGGCCGAGGCCGGCTACATCATCGGCGAGTTGCAGCGGGTGATCTTCTACGAGCCCGGCGTGAAGGAGACCAACTGGTCGGCGACCGCGCCGATCCACGACCACACCGGCAAGCTGCGCCGCTGGGTGTACCTGCACTACTTCAAGGATGGGCAGCCGTCCATCAACTGGCTGGATCCGACCTTCGCCGGCATGCGGCTGGTGATGGGCGACGCGCTGCACTCGCTGCTCGATCTCGGTTCCGGCGGCCTGCGGCTGGACGCCAACGGCTTCCTCGGGGTGGAGAAGAGCGGCGCCGGCCCGGCCTGGTCGGAGGGGCACCCGCTGTCCCAGGCGGCCAACCAGCTGATCGGGTCGATGGTGCGCAAGGTCGGCGGCTTCACCTTCCAGGAGCTCAACCTGAGCGTGGACGACATCGCCGCGACGTCCAAGGTGGGGCCGGACCTGTCCTACGACTTCATCACCCGACCCGCCTACCAGGTGGCGTTGGCCACCGGCGACACCGAGTTCCTGCGGCTCACGCTGCGCGAGGCGATCGCGGCCGGGATCGACCAGGCGTCCCTGGTACATGCGCTGCAGAACCACGACGAGCTCACCTATGAACTCGTGCACTACGCCGCCCGGCACGCGGGCGACCACTACGCGCTCGGCGGGGTGGACTACACCGGCACCGAGTTGGCCGAGCACATCCGCGAGACGCTGCGGCAGCGGATCACCGGCCCGGCCGGCCCGTACAACGCGGTGTTCACCCAGAACGGCATCGCCTCGACCACCGCGTCGGTGATCACCGCCAGCCTCGGCATCACCGATCTGGACTCCATCACTCCGGCCCAGGTCGACCGGATCAGGGACGCCCACCTGCTGCTGTGCATGTACAACGCCTGGCAGCCGGGCGTGTTCGCGCTGTCGGGCTGGGATCTGGTCGGCGCTCTGCCGCTGGCCCGGGAACAGGTGTCCGGCCTGATCGCCACCGGCGACACCCGCTGGATCGAGCGCGGCGCCTACGACCTGATGGGGTTGGACGGCGACGGTGCGACGTCCGCGATGCCGGCGGCCAGGGCGCTGTACGGTCCGCTGCCCCAGCAGCTGGCCGATCCGCGGTCGTTCGCGTCGCGGCTGGCGCCGATCCTGCAGGTCCGCAAGAAGCACGGCCTGGCGACGGGAACGCTGCTGGACGTGCCGGAGGTGCCGACCAGCCAGATGCTGGTCCTGGTCAACCGGCTCTACGTGGGTGCCGTCCAGGTCACGGTGCTCAACTTCGGCCCCGAGCGGATCGTCGGACGGGTGCAGTCGGAACACATCCCGGTCGGACGCGTGTTCGACCTGACCACCCGGCGCAAGCTGGACACCGTGGACGACCTGGGCGGGTTCGCCGTCACCCTGCCCCCGTTCGGCGGCGTGGCGACCATCGTCCGGGAGTGACTCCCGG
>CALMIQ010000531.1 GCA_937863965.1 uncultured Micropruina sp. | reverse complement strand
TCGGTGCTGGCCCGGTGGCGGATCAAGCATCTCGGCCTGCGGGCGGAGGATACGCGTGGAGATCCGGTCGCGGACCCGGCCGTCGTCGACCACGACGATGTCGCCGGTGCGGGAGTCGCTGACCAGCAGTCGTTCATGGACGTGCCATGCCTCGCCGACCGGATCGGGGACGTCGTGGGCGGGTGCGGACGGGGCGGGCGCGGCGACGGCCAGGCCGGTGGCCAGCGCGGAGAGCAGGAGAGCGTGTAGCGGTTTCATACGCAGAGATTACGAGAACCATTCTCATAGTGAGAAGTCCGGTTGTCTATGTCCCTGTCGGTGTGCCGCTGGTCTTGAGGACGTAGTGAGCGTTGCGCCCGGTCGTCTCACCGCGCACGAGCAGGTCTCCGTCGAGCCGATCCAGGGTGCCGCGAGCACCCTGCTGGGTCAGCCCGGTGAGGGCTGCGAAGTCGCCAGAGGTGATTCGGTCGTGCGTGGCGAGCCATGCTGTCACCACCTGGCGCGCCCCCTCGGAGCTGGGCGCCTGGTACCAGAGCGTGCCACGTCGCTTGAGCTCGGCGGTGTCCGCCGCACTGCCGAGAACGGCCCTCCGCGAGGGGGTCGACATCACCCAGCTGTCTTTGTGGGGTTCGATAATCGGTCGCGCGTCCAACACGCATTTGGCTGCCGTCTCGAGTGCTTCCTCGGCTTCCGCCGGCGTCCGCTGCAACACCTGGGCCATGTGGTTCGCGTCGGTGAACGGATGGTGGAGAAGCGTGTGTATCACCATCGCGACCTGCACGTCCCGTTGGCGGGCGCCCGGCTGCAGTCGAGTGGTCAGGCGCATGATCGGCACCACCGGAGAGCCACCCACCAGACGGGTGCGGACTCGCGGTCCGGGCTCCTCGGTGATCTGGGGAGGCTGATGGCCAAGGGTGACCATCTCGCGATACATCCGATCGACGCCGATTCCCTGCTTGTCCACCAGCCCCAAGGCGAGAGCGGCGTCCGCGAGAGCTGGAGACCGGCTGAAGCGTTGGGTCAGGATGTTGCCAGCATCGACCCCGCCCACGAAGCCTCCGGGCGAGACCACGGTCAGCGACCGATCCTCCTCGACCCAGGTCACGGTAGTCGGTGCCTGTTGGTTCCAGTCGCGGTGGACGATGCCGTTCAGGATGGCCTCGCGGACGACGCGGACTGGGACGAGCCGTACAACCCGCTCGGCGAAGGTGCCGCTGAGCGTGATGCGGTCATTCGCGGCGTCCATCAACGCCTCAAGCCGGGCGATCTGCTCAAGGAGGCTGAGCCCGCGGAAGGACTCGTCGTGGGCGAGGACCTCGCCGCCCTCGACGTCCAATCGCGTCCAACTCAACCAGGGGCGTGGTGCGGCGCAGAACAGCAGGGCCCCGGCCTCTGTGAGGTGCCCGTCGACGGTCAGCATCCCGAGTTGGCGGAGCATGTCCTGAGGGGCGGCGGCGCCGAGGTCCGTGGCGTCATCGTCGACGTCGCGCCGCGCCAGATACTCCCGGCCAGCCGCAATCGCTCCTGGGGTCGCATTCTCGAGCATCATGGCGCTGGGGCGTGACATCGGATCCCAGCCCGCCCGTCCCTGGCGATGCAGCCACCATTGGCCACGGTCGACCGCCATGGACGCGCGCCCGACCCTCCAGCGGATTCGATTGCCTGTGTCTTCGACGGGCTCCCTGGCCTCCGGGACGTACACCACCAGCAGCCGAATCCCCTGCTCATCGCGCGCAATGATGTCGGGCGCGAGGTCAATGCGGCGGTAGATCTGTTGCCGTAGCCATTCGATGTCGAGGTCGGTTCCCAGCAGGTCGCCAGTCTTGTCCTCGATCCCGATGATCAGCGCGCCACCGCCGGGGGTGTTGGCCATTGCAGCGACCTCGTTCGCCAGTTGGTCGGCGGCCGTGGTGCTCTCCCGACCACCGGGAAGCAGTAGGCCGCCCGTGCCGCGGCGCCCTGCCTCCTCCTTGATGTCCACCCGCTGCCGTTCAGCATCGTCCGGCAGTACACCGTTACGGATCAGGCCGAGGCAGCGCTCGACCGCGGCCTCGGCTCGCGCTCTGTCCGCTAGCAGTTCAGTGCCAGGGTGGAAGGGCAACGTCTCCCGCGAATCCATCACGTCTTTCAGTTTAAGGGGCGGTCTAAACTGAAACCAAGCCTCGTAGGGTGCGCTTCGTTGCTGATTGATACACGTCGCGCGGACGTCCTAGCGAAGCCGGGCTCCGGCTCGATACCAACTCAGTTCTCCCAGGGGAGCCAACTGTGCGGCGAGATCGCCCGGACGGCCACGCAGGGTGGCGTCCAGGAAGGCCGCGGACGCCTCGGAGGTGGTCCGGAGCGGCTCGGTCCGCCCCAGGGAGCCCATCAGGCTTGGCAGTGGCGGGAGGAACAGGGGTGCATCGGTGAAGCTGAGGTGCACAGTTCCCGGCACCTCCAATCGATAAGCATCCGCTTTGCTCAATCGCAGGACCTCGGTGAGCCGAGAGAGGTAGTCGGGGCTCTCGCCGGGCTCGAGTGGATGGGTGAGTGCCAGCATCGGGCGGGCGGCCCGTCGGGGTGCCGGGTCATAGGGGAATCCGTCGAGGTTGATCGCCGCCGCGAACCGCGAATCCTGGCGGAGCGCCTGCAGCGCGGCGGCACCGCCGAGGGAGTGACCGGTGACGGCCGCCCGGCGGGTGTCGAGTTTCCCGTGGAACATCCCACCGGGCTCCCGGTTGAGCCGGGCCAGTTCCGAGAGTGCGAAGCTGAGATCGGCCGCCCGGATCGCGGTCCAGTCGACCGCCCGGCGGCGGTCCGTGGTGTCGTTCCCGGTGGCGGTGACGCGGGTGGCGACCGTCCGTCCGTCGCGCAACACGACCGCTGCCGAGTCGTAGGGATGGTCCAGAGCCGCAACGAGATAGCCGCGACTGGTGAGCTCCTCGGCCCAGGCGGTGTTCTGGGTCCGCACGCCGCCAAGCCCGGGCGAGAACACCACGACCGGGAACGGCCCGCCCTCGCCCGCGACCGTGGCACCGACCAGGGCGTGGCTGCGCGCCCGGACCGGGCCGTCCAGGGTGAACGCTGGCACGCCGAGGTAACCGGCGACTCCGGCCGCGATTGTCCCGGCCTCCGGATCGGGCCCGAGGTAGCGCGACCTCTCGCCGGTCGTCCCGGGTCGCACCGGATACCAGACCTGGGCGACCACGGTGCGGCGATCCGCCGGGTCGTCGGTGGCGGTCTCCGGACGAGCCGCGTCCGTCCATTGCCGAACCGTCGTGCCTACCGCGTAGGGTCCGGACGGCCGCGGGAAGGCGGGGACGGGAAGGGCGGCCCCGGCTCCCGCACCGGCAGCCAACAGCCCCAGTGACAGCACCGCCGCCACCGCCGCGGGCCAGGACCGCTTCCTCAGGTCCGTACGGCCACGGACGGTCGGCAGCGCCAGCGCCAACCCGATCGCGACGCCCGCGAACACCACGAGCAGCTGCCAGCGGAACGCGAACCCGGCCGCGAGCGCTGCGGACGACACGCAGACCGCGACCGCGGCGATGGCCGCCCCGCGGCGAAACCTCGACGGGAGCCAACGGGAAAGGACGAGCACGATGCCGCCCCCAACGGTGAGCAACTCCAGCGGGGACAGGCCGAGAGCAACGATCGGGTGAATCACGGGGGCCATCCTGCTCGGCTCCGTGCCCAAGCGGATCGGCCGCTGCGCCACGGGTACTGCGGCCGAGGTCGTCCAATTCGAAGCCGTGGGTCCGCCTGTGGGTGGAAGCACAACCCACCCAGGACCTACGGACTCCACGTGGGCTCGGTCACCTTGACCGAGGACCCGGCCGAGCGATCAGGCTCGGAGCACCCGGCTGGTCGCCGTCCGGTCGGGGCCGAGTTCGACCAGCCGGACGCCGGTGTCGCCGGCGTGCGTCCAGGTGTCGCCGTCGTGGGTGAGCGCGTAGTAGCAGGCCGGCCCACCCCAGAAGCGCACGTTGCCGAGGCTCTCGGCGTAGCTCTCGTGGGTGTGCCCGCTGAGCGCCACCACCGGCCCCCGGGCCTCGCTCAGGGCGGCGACCGCCCGGTCGCGTCCGAGCGTGGTGAACCACGGATTGGTGCTGGTCGTCCGCATCGGGTGGTGCATCGCCAGCACGGTGGGTCCGGTGAGTTCGCCGGCCAGGTGTGGCAGGTCGTGCACCTGGCCGGTGATCTCGCCGGGGATCGTCGTGTCGATGCCGATCACCCGCCATGGGCCCAGCCCGGCCTCGGTCAGCGTCACGGTGGCGGGATCGTCGTGGTTGCCGGGCACTGCGAGCACCGGTGCGACCCCCGCCAGGCGGTCGAGGACGGCCTCGACATCGCTGGCCTGCCCGGCGTCGGAGATGTCGCCGGTGTGCACCACCAGGTCGGGTGAGAACCCGTCCGCGGCCACGGCACCCAGCACCGTCTCGAGCCGCTCGAGCGGGTCGCCGTGGGCGTTCGCCCCGGCGTGGGTGTCACTGATGTGCAGAACGCGCCACATGGCGCTCAGTGTAGGGAGCGGCACTGACGGATCAGCCGGCCGGGGCCATCCGCCGTCCGAGTGCGTGCAGGGTGAGGGGCGCGTCCGTTCCCCGGTCGCCGGCCGGCAGCAGTTCCCGTTCGCCATGCCTCGCGGCGGCGGCCCGGGCCTTGACCGGGTCGCCGGCCCGGATCGCCCGAGCGATCCGCTGGTGTTCCGCCGCCCGCTCGGTGTTCGACCGCAGGCCGGCTGCGGCCCGGGCCTGCCGGGGGATCGCCAGCAGGCTGCCGTACAACTCGGTGAGCAGCGGGGTCCGGGCGGCCTCGAATACCGCGCGGTGAAACTCCGACAGCCGATGACAGGGGTCGCCGACACCGGCCGCGGACTCGATCGCAGCGAGCTGGGCGTCGCTGCGCCGGAGCGCGGCCAGTGCAGCGGCCTCCGCCTCTAGGGCGCTGCGGAGCACCAGCACCTCGGCCGCGGGCTGCTGGCCGAGGTAGCCGGCCAGCACCGAGTTGACCGGGCTTGCGGAGCGGACGAAGGTGCCGCAGCCGGGCAGGGACTCGAGCATGCCGAGCAGCGCCACCGAACGCGTCGCCTCCCGGACGGTCGAGCGTCCGACCCGGTGTTCGGTGGCGATCTCGGTCTCGGTCGGGATCCGCGAGTTCACCGGCCAGGCGCCGCTGGTGATCTGCCGTTGCAGCCATCCGGCCAGCCCGGCCGCCTTCGATCGGCCGCGCATCTGGTACTGCATTCGTGCTCCTTGAGGGCGTGGTCGATCACGGCGCCGGGAATGCGGCGCCGGTGGTTGATCGTCAGTTGGCGGCCGAGCCGGCCGCGGGAATTAGGTTAGGAATACCTAACCATCCGCTGATGATTGGATCGGCTGTTTGGGCTCCCCAAATTTGGGGGGTTGATCCGGCCGGTCAGGCGTGCGGGTACGGCAGCCGGACGCGCAGTGTGGTGCCCTCGCCGGGCTCACCGTGGACGCTGACCTCGCCGCCCAGGGAGGCGGCGCCGTAGTGGACGATCCGCAGTCCCAGACCGGGGGTGCCGGTCTCGGTGAGTCCGGCACCCTGGTCGGCGACCTCGACCCGCAGTTCGCCGTCCGCAACCTGGACCAGCACCCGCACCAGGGTCTCGCCGGCGTGCTTGACCGCGTTCCGGATGCCTTCTTTGATCGCCCGAAGGGCCATCGCCACTTCGGCCCGGGCTAGGGGCAATGGTTGCTCCGGCAGTGTGAGGACGATTCGCTCGGGGTGCGGCAGGGTGGCGATCCAGCCGGACAGTGCCTCGCCGAGCGCGTCCGCCTGCCATTCGGTCGCCTCGCCTCCGCTGAGCAGGCCGCGCAGCTCGGCGACCTCGGCGGCCAGCAGGTCGGTGGTCTGGTCGAGGGCCGCGCGGACGGCCACCGGGTCGGAGGTCTGTTTCGCGGCGTCGAGGATCAGCCGGGCGGCCGCCAGATCCTGCACCGTGCGCTCGTGCAGCACCTCGGCGATCCGCCGGTGCTCGTCGGCGCGGGCCCGTAGCGCCCGGTCGGCGAACAGCGCACGGTCGCGTTCGGCAGTCGACACCGAGCGGGCGAGCCGGAGACTCAGTGGAAAGGTGACCACGCTGAGCAGCAGAATTCCGGCGATCGGAATCGGCAGCCAATCCGGCCCTTCAGCCTGCTGGCGATAGAACGGGGCGTGCTCAGCGCGTGGAGCCGCCAT
>CALMIQ010000530.1 GCA_937863965.1 uncultured Micropruina sp. | reverse complement strand
TCGTCCGGTCGCTGGGCTGAGCCGGCAGGGATCAGCGCGGGTCCACTCGAACCGGTTCTTAGTGGTTACGAATCGACTACCTACCCCGATCTGGACCTCGAACCATTTCCTGGTGGTTGTGAATACCCCAATGGGGTATCTATAACCACAACGAAATGGTTCGAGGAAAATGAGAGCGCTCTCAACCAGATCATTCCAGCCAAGAAGTGGTTCGAGGGCTCAGGCCGGCCTGGGATTCAGGCAGGGGGATTCCGAAAGTGCGGGCGTAGAAGGCGAGTTCGGCGTCCAGGGCGTCGCGGATCGTCTCCGCCTTCCGGAAGCCGTGACCTTCGCCCTCGAAGATGATCAGTTCGACGTCCAGGCCCTTGGCGGCGACCGCGGCGGCCATGGTCTCCGCCTGGCTGGGCGGCACGACGGCGTCCTCGGCGCCCTGCAGAAGCAGCATCGGACAGTTCAGCGCATCGACGTGGTTTATCGGCGACCGCTCGGCGTAGAGCTCGGACGCCGCCGGCCACGGACCGATCAGTCCGTCGAGGTAGCGCGCCTCGAATTTGTGGGTGTCGGACGCCAGCGCCGCCAGATCGCCGATGCCGTAGCGGCTGCAGCCGGCGGCGAAGATGTTCGAGGTCGTGAGTGCTCGGAGGGTGGTGTAGCCCCCCGCGCTGCCGCCCCGGATGGCGATGCGGTGCCCATCGACCCGGGCCGCCTGGGCCAGTGCCTCCGCGCCCGCGATGCAGTCCGCCACGTCGAGGACGCCCCACTCGCCCCGCAGCCGGTCGCGGTACGCCCGGCCGTACCCGCTGCTGCCGCTGTAGTTCACATCGAGGACGGCGAACCCTCTTGTCGTCCAGAACTGGATACCCGCGTTGAAGCCCGCCGTCGAGAACGCCGTCGGTCCCCCGTGACTGATAACGATCAGCGGCGGACTCCCGGCTGATCTCACGCCGTCGCTGATTGAGCTTGTCGAAATCGAGCTCGCGCCAGCAGGGGTCTCGACAAGCTCGACCAACGAGGAGTCCGCCCCGCTGATTGAGCTCGTCGAGATCAAGGGAGCACCGGCATCCGGGGTGCCGACAAGCTCGATCGCCGAGGGATCCCCAGGCTCGGCCGACGAGGACTCATCGACCCCGGCCGATGACCCTTCGACAAGGGGGTTCACCGGTGGGTAGAACCAGCCGTGGACTTTCCCGGCAGGTCCGGGCCAGGTGATCTGCTCGGCTGTGCTCACCCACTCGGGCCCGAGTTTGGTGGGGGCGGCGGCGTCCACGATGCGCCAACGGGAGTCGCGACGTTCGATGATGGCGTCCGGGGCGTGGGGGAACTGGACGAGGGCCACGATCCGGTCGCCGGCGGCGTCCAGGCTGTCGCAGTCCACCGCGTCGGAGCCGAGATCGTCGTACCCACCGTCGACCAGCAGCATCGGGGCGCTCCGGCCGTCGATCCGCGGGCGCACCACGATCGAGCCATCACCTGTCACCGCGTACGGACGCCGTCCGAACACCCAGAACGGTTCGACCAGGTCGACACCGCCATCGGTGAGTTGTGTCAGTTGATCCTCGTCCTGAGCTCCCTGTCCGCGCCGGGATGGTGCGGGGGCAGCGTTCCCAACCCGGGCCGAGCTTCCGCCCGGGAGAGATCCTGGCGTCCGCCGGGATGGCGGGGTGGGGACGGACGACGGGAAGAGCACGGACGACTGGGTGGGCAGGGATGACAACAAGGAGGGGACGGACGACGGCGAGAGCACGGACGACGGGGTGGGCAGGGATGACGACGACGAGGGGACGGACGACGGGGTGGGCAGGGATGACACGGGAGGCGCCAGTGACGCGGTCGGGTCGGCGGCCGCGTACAGCTCCCAGAAGCCGGAGCGGTCGGAGCAGAACAGGAGGTCGCGGCCGCGCCACAGTGGGTGGACCGCGGACTCCCCCGGGCCGCCGGCGACGGTGCGGACGTCGTCCACCGCCGCCCCAGACGCCGAGACGCTCAGGTGCCCGACGCGGACCAGGCAGGCATCCCAGGGCATGTCGGGGTGACGCCACTCCATCCAGGCGAGGCGGCCGTCGCGGCTCAGCTCGGGACTCGCGTAGAAGTCGGCGCCGGCGGCGATGACCGAGCCGCCATCGTCGTTGGGGCGGTCCAATCGCAGGACGACAAGGGTGTTCACGGGTTCGACAGATCCCACGTGATCCACGGGTCCGGAAGGCCCGTCGTGATCCACGGGCTCGCCAGGCCCTCCGGACGCCTCAGGTTCCCCAGACTCTCCACGCTCCACAGGCTCTCCAGACCCTCCACCCTCCACGGGTGCGCCGGGGACCGGGTGATCTTCGCGGATCGCCAGCACGACGCCCAGCTCGGGATGCACCCGCAGGTCCGCGAACCGCCAGCCCATCCCCTCCGGCGTGAGCGGACGCGGCTTGTCTCCGTCCACACGAAGCAACTGTCCCGACGGATCGGAACTCACCACGACGACGCCGTCGCGGGCGTCCCACGCCCCGCCGCCGTACTCGTGCACCCGCGTCCGGACGTTCACCCCGGGCACCACCTCCATGACGACGCCGTCCCGCTCGCGCAGCAACGCCGTCCGGCCACCCTCGGTCGGCCGGGACTGCGTCCAGTAGAGGTCGTCCCCGTCGTACCGTGGCCCACCCAGCCGGACGCCGGCCACCGCGAGGTCTTCCGCGGTGATCGGGGACGGCCAGGAACCATATGGCAAGGAGGTGAGCACAACTCCACCGTAGAGGCCGCGCCTACCTCAGCGAGCATGACATCCGAGGCGTCCGTCGAATGCCAATGTGTACACAGTTAGCATAGATGCTATAGTGTCGCCATGGATACCTTGTCGAGCGAGGTCACAACCCGCGAGCTGCGCAGCCGCCTGTCGGAGGTGCTGGGCCGGGCCATGTACGCGGGCGAGCGCATCGGGGTCACCCGCAACGGGAAGCTGGCTGCTGTCGTGATCAGCGCGGAGGACCTTGAAGCTCTTGAGGAGTTCGAGATGGCTCAGGACGTCGCCGCCTACCGCGAGGCCGTCGCGAACGACGACGGCGGTCGCGTAAGCCTTGACGAGCTGCGACGAGAACTCACCCGGTGAGCTATCTGGTCGAGTTCACGACAGCCGCAGCCAGGCAGGTACGGAAGCTGCCCCGCCCCGCCCGCGATCGCGTACTCGAAGCGGCAGCTGGGCTCGCTGAAACACCTCGGCCAACCGGCGCGAAGAAGTTGGTCGGCGAAGCAACGGCCTGGCGCATTCGGGTTGGCGACTACCGAGTGATCTACGATATCTACGACTCGAAACTGACTATCACGATCGTCCGCGCAGGGCATCGGCGAGACGTGTACGACCGGTAGGCGGCGCCAGCGACGATCGGGGCTACGAAAACACCCTTGTCAGCGACCAGTCCAGACGAGGCCTGAGACGCGGGCGCTCGATTTCCGGACGTCTTCTGCGAACCACCCGCGCGCGGAGAGCGCAACTACTATCTTCTGTAGTAGTACCTGCGAAACGGAGAGGCTCCGATGTCCCGCGTCCTGAACAAGAAGCTGCGCAAGAAGATCACGACCGCTGCCGAGGCGGCGAAGCTGATCAAGCCGGGCACGAACGTCGGCATGAGCGGCTTCACCGGGGCCGGCTACCCCAAAGAGGTGCCGGGCGCGTTGGCGTCCGAGATCAAGGCGGCCCACGACCGGGGCGAGGAGTTCCAGATCGGGCTGTTCACCGGCGCGTCCACCGCCCCCGAACTGGACGGCGTGCTGGCCGAGGTGGACGGGGTCGGATTCCGGACGCCGTACCAGTCCGACCCGATCATGCGCCGCAAGATCAATGAGGGCATCTCGGAGTATGCCGACATCCACCTGTCCCATCTGGCGCCGATGATCTGGGCCGGCAGCATGGGCAAGCTGGACACCGCGGTGGTCGAGGTGACCTCGATCAGGGAGGACGGCCTGCTGGTCCCCTCGTCGTCGGTGGGCAACAACAAGACCTTCCTCGAACGGGCCGACCAGATCATCCTCGAGGTGAACTCGTGGCAGTCGGCCGAGCTCGAGGGCATGCACGACATCTACTACGGCGCCCGGCTGCCACCCGAGCGACAGCCGGTGATGCTCACCCACACCGGTGACCGGATCGGGCAGCGCAACTACCGCGTCGACCTCGACAAGGTGGTCGCCGTCATCGAGACGGACTCCGCCGACCGGAACACCCCGTTCAAGCCGGCCGACGAGGACTCCAAGAAGATGGCCGGCTTCTACCTGGAGTTCCTCACCCACGAGGTGAAGCGGGGACGGCTGCCGAAGGACCTGCTGCCGCTGCAGTCGGGCGTCGGCAACGTCGCCAACGCCGTGCTCGTCGGGCTGCTCGAGGGCCCCTTCGACTACCTCACCTCGTACACCGAGGTGATCCAGGACGGCATGGTCGACCTGATCGACTCGGGCAAGATGACGGTCGCCTCGGCCACCGCGTTCTCGCTGTCGCCGGAGTACGCCGATCGGATGAATGCCGAAGCCAGGCGGTATCGGGACAAGATCGTGCTGCGTCCGCAGGAGATCTCGAACCACCCGGAGATGATCCGGCGGCTCGGCATCATCGCCTGCAACGGGATGATCGAGGCCGACATCTACGGCAACGTGAACTCGACCCACATCATGGGTTCGCGGATGCAGAACGGCATCGGCGGCTCGGCGGACTTCACCCGCAACGCCTTCATCTCCGCCTTCGTCACTCCGTCGATCGCCAAGGGCGGCGCGATCTCGTGCATCGTGCCGATGGTCAGCCACCACGACCACACCGAGCACGACGTCCAGGTGCTGATCACCGAGCAGGGGTTGGCCGACCTGCGCGGCAAGTCGCCCAAGCAGCGGGCCAGGCTGATCATCGAGAAGTGTGCGCACCCGATGTACCGGCCGATGCTGAGCGAGTACTTCGAGCACGCGCAGAAGGTCTGCAACGGCCTGCACACGCCGCACGATCTGCGGCTGTCGCTGAGCTGGCACCAGCGGTTCCTGGAGACCGGCACGATGCAGCCGGCCTGAACCTCGGGCCCTCCGGGTCGGCCGGCCTACGACGTCCGGACGCCGTAGGGCCCTGCCCAATCAGTTCTGCCCTCCCGTCGACGGGAGGGCAGAACTGATGGGCAGGGCTTTGGGTGGCACGGCGTCCGGGGACGGGTCACGTGGGACGGCGTCCGGGGTGTCGGCTTGCGACCGCCGGTCAGCCCTCGGGAGCGGTCCGACTCTCCGAACCGGCGTCGGCGCCGACCGCGGAGTGCTCGGCCGGCACGATGATGCCGTTCAGGAAGTCACCCAGGCAGCCGACCACGTCGACGGTGTCGCGATCGAGCAGCCACTGCGCCTGGATGCCGTCCCAGAGGGCGACCAGGGACGCCGCCGCACGGTCCACGTCGACACCGGGTCGGAGCCGTCCCCGGGCCTCCAACTCACGCAACCGCCGGGCATAGGACGCGCGCAACCTGGAGAACCGGTCGACGAAATAGTCGCGGGCCGGGTACCCCTCGGTGACCGCCTCGCCGCACAGCACGGTGTAGAGCTCGATCAGCCCGGGAATGGTCTCGTTGTGCATCGCCTGTGCAAGCACCACCTCGACCAGTCCCTGCGGGGCCTCGCTGGGCTGCGGCTTGGCGACCGCGTCCCGCTGCTCGAGGACCGCGATCAGCAGGGCCCGTTTGCTCGGGAAGTAATGCAGGATGCTGGTCTGGCTCAGACCCACCCGGTCGGCCACCTCCTGCAACGACCCACCCTGGTAGCCGCGGGCGGCGAACACATCGAACGCGGCCTCGATGATCTGCCGCCTCCGTTGCGCCGACTTCGCATAAGGCCCCCGCTTGCGGTCTTGTGTCTTCATCGAGCGAAACAGTACCGGCCGCGTCCACTCCTCGGTTGAATTTCGAGCAATTACTCGATTTTTGTGCTACCGTCCAGCCCAGCCTGGGCAGCAGCCTCGGCTACCCCCTCACAACGATGTGGAGGCACATGCGAACCCTCACGCGACGCCGAGTCCTGGGCCTCGGCCTGGGTGCCGTGGCCGCGGGCATGGTGGGCGGGTGCTCGACACCGGGCACCACCTCGGTGAACAGCCTGCCGGTCATTCCGCCCAAGGCCCCGGGTGAGAAGATCACCCTCACCTACTGGGCCTGGTTGAAAGACCTGCAGAAGGTCGCCGACATCTGGAACCGCCAGCATCCCGACGTCCAGGTGAACGCCGTCTGGATTCCGGGTGGGAACTCGGGTGGCTACCAGAAGATGTACTCCGCGCTGGCCGCCGGCGGCGGGCCCGACATGGCCCAGATCGAGATGCGATCGATCCCCGAGTTCATCCTCGTCAACGGCCTGGTCGACCTGGCCCGCTACGGCGCCAACGATCACGCCGGGCAGTTCGACCCGACGCTGTGGAGCCAGGTGAGTTTCACCGGAGGCGTCTACGGGGTCCCGCAGGACTCCGGCCCGATGGGCTTCTACTACCAGACCGAACTGCTGGACGAGGTGGGCGCCAAGCCGCCGACCAACTGGGACGACTGGCGCGCGGTCGCGACCGAACTGCGCAAGGTGGACAGCTACCTGGAGTGCTTCTCGCTCTCGGACGCCAGCTTCTTCTGCTCGCTGGCCACCCAGGCCGGCGCCGAGTGGCTGACGCCGACCCCGGAGGGCTGGCTGATCAACATGACCGACGACGCCACCATGAAGGTCGCCCGGTTCTTCGACAAGGCGATCGATGACGGTCTGGTCACCACCCAGATCTCACCCTTCTCGCCGGCCTGGTTCGCCGCCTGCTCCCGGGGCGGATTAGCCGCCCTCACCGGCGCCAGCTGGGCCGACGCCCTGATCGAGGGGGTGGCCGGCGGCAAGGGACGCTGGCGCGTGGCGCCGATGCCCCGCTGGGACACCGGCTTCGGCTCCAGCTACTGGGGCGGCTCCACGACCGCGGTCCTCTCCAGCAGCCGCCACCCGAAGGAGGCGCTGGAGTTCGCCGTCTGGCTGAACAGCTCGCCGGAGGGCGTCAACGGCCTGATCGAGAACAGCGGCATCGGCTGGTCGGCCAACCCCGCTCACATCGGCACCCCGCGGCAGCAGCCGTCCGAGTTCTTCAGCGGGCAGGACTACAACCAGGAGATCTTCGTCCCTGCCGCCAAACAGCAGAACGCCGATTGGAGCTGGTGGCCGATCACCCAGCAGTCGTTCAACATCCTGGCCGACGGTTTCCGCCGCAAGGCCACCGGCGGGACCCTGGTGGACGCCGTCGCCGACGCCGAGAAGAAGATCCTGACCGCCTTCACCAACAAAGGCCTGAGCATCCGAAAGGTGTCGGCATGAGCACCACCCAGCCGCACGCCCGCAAACTGAACGCGGCCACCAGGCGGGCCCCCTGGATCCTGCTGGCACCGTTCCTGGTGCTGTTCGCCCTCACCTTCGTGCTGCCGATCCTGACCGCGGTCGGCTCCAGCTTCACCCGGGTGACCCGGGCCGGGCTCTTCGGCGAGGAGGGCGTGACCAGCGGTTTCGCCGGCTTCGCCAACTACGCCCAGGCCCTCGGCGACGGCAACTTCATCGCCTCGATCGGACGCATGCTGCTGTTCGGCGTCGTCCAGGTACCGGTGATGATCGTGCTGGCCACGATCCTTGCCCTGCTGCTCGAATCCGCCTCGGCGAAGTGGCCCGGCCTGTTCCGCGCCGCCTACTTCATGCCCTACGGCGTCCCCGGCGTGATCGCCACCATCTTGTGGTCGTTCCTCTACGTGCCGGGGCTCAGCCCGATCGTCGACGTCGCCGGCTGGATGGGTCTCGAGGTGGACTTCCTCGGCGCCGACACCGTGCTGTGGTCGATCGCCAACATCGTCACCTGGAGCTACGCGGGCTACAACATGCTGATCATCGTCGCGCAGCTGAAGGCGATCCCGAACGAGCTCTACGAGGCTGCCCGGGTCGATGGCGCGACGCCGTTCCAGATCGCCTGGCGCATCCAGATTCCGCTGATCACCCCGGCCCTGGTGCTGACCACCGTGTTCTCGATCATCGGCACCCTGCAGCTCTTCGCCGAACCGCAGGTGCTGAGCAAGGTCGCGCCGGCGATCGACAGCCAGTTCACCCCCAACCTCTCCGCCTTCACCACGGCCTTCGCCTACAACGACTACAACGTCGCCGCGGCCCAGGCGGTGCTCATCGCGGTGGTCGCGTTCGTGCTCTCGTTCGTCTTCCTCCGCCTCACCAACCGGGAGGACTCGTGACCACCACCACCGCCTCGAAACCGGCGACCCGCGCGGCCCGCGCCGCCGGCACTGCCGATCACGCCAACCGCTCGGCCGGACGCTCGGCCGCGATGACCATCGTCGTCACCGGCCTGCTGGTGATCGTCGCGCTGTACTTCATCGTCCCGGTCTACTGGGTGTTCGTGGCCGCGTCGAAGACGACCGAGGACCTGTTCTCGTCGTTCGGGTTCTGGTTCGCCCCGAACTTCGCGCTGTGGGAGAACCTGAGCCAGGTCGTCACCTACGACAACGGCATCTTCGTGCGCTGGTTCCTCAACTCGGTGCTGTACGCGGGGGTGGGCGCGCTGCTCGCCACCTACCTGGCGGCCGCGGGCGGATATGCCCTGGCCAAGTACAAGTTCAAGGGCAGCAACGTGATCTTCGGCATCATTCTCGGCGGGGTGCTGGTTCCCGGCACGGCCACCGCACTGCCGCTGTTCCTGTTGTTCAGCCAGCTGGGTCTGGCCAACACCTACTGGAGCGTGCTGATCCCGTCGCTGGTCTCGCCGTTCGGGCTGTTCCTGTGCCGGATCTACGCCGACGCCACCGTGGACGACGCGCTGCTGGAGGCCGCTCGGCTGGACGGCGCCGGCGAACTGCGGATCTTCCACACCGTCGGCCTGAACATCCTCACCCCGGCCCTGGTGACGGTGTTCCTGTTCCAGCTCATCGGCATCTGGAACAACTACTTCCTGCCGCTGGTCATGCTGGCAGACTCGCAGCTGTACCCGATCACGCTCGGCCTGAACAACTGGCTGGGCCAGGTCGATCGGTTGCCCGAGTTCTACGAACTGACCACCGGCGGCGTCCTGCTGTCGGTGATCCCGCTGGTCATCGCGATGATCGTCCTGCAGCGCTTCTGGCGCGGTGGGCTCACGGAAGGAGCGGTCAAGTAGCCCCGCACTATCTGCTCGATCGGGGGCCTGGGTCCGGTACCCGGGCCCCCGCCCGTTCCCGGCTGGACAGCGACGCGCCGGAACTGTCGTTGAACGGCGACTGGCGGTTCCGGCTGCTGCCCGGCGCCCCCGGTGGCGCCGTCGCGGTGCTGCCGGACGGCGAAGCACCCGACGCGATCGCCGAGGACGGCTTCGACGACTCCGGCTGGGACGAGCTCCCCGTCCCGTCCCATTGGGTGCTGCACGGTGACGGACGCTACGGGCGTCCGATCTACACCAATGTGCAGTTCCCGTTCCCGATCGAACCCCCGTTCGTGCCGGACGAGAACCCGACCGGTGACCACCGCCGACGCTTCGCGTTGCCCGCGGACTTCGCCGGCGCGGCGTCGGTGCTGCTGCGCTTCGACGGGGTCGAGTCGCGCTACCGGGTCTGGCTGAACGGGGTCGAGATCGGCATCGGGTCGGGCAGCCGGTTGGCGCAGGAGTTCGACGTGACCCATGCCGTCCGCCCCGGCGAGAACCTGCTGGTGGTGCGCGTGCACCAGTGGTCGGCGGCCAGCTACCTGGAGGACCAGGACCAGTGGTGGCTGCCGGGCATCTTCCGCGACGTGACGCTGCTCGCCCGGCCCGCGGGCGCCCTGGACGACGTCTGGCTGCGCACCGGTTACCACGCCGGACGGGGCTCGATCCGCCCCGAGATCGTGGCCGCCGACGACGCCTACCCGATGACCCTGCGGGTGCCCGAGCTGGGCGTCGAGGTGACCTGGCATTCGGCGTCCGAGGTGTCGGGTATCGACGCCGGCCCGGTGCAGCCCTGGTCGGCGGAGCTGCCGCGGCTCTACGACGCCACGGTCGCCTCCACCGGTGAGACCGTGCGGCTGCGGCTCGGCTTCCGCACCGTCGAGATCGCCGGCGACCGGCTGCTGGTCAACGGCGAACGGCTGGTCTTCCACGGAATGAACCGGCACGAGACGCACCCCGATCGCGGCCGGGTCTTCGACGAGGACTGGGCCCGTGCCGACCTGCTGCTGATGAAGCGGTTCAACGTGAACGCGATCCGCACCAGCCACTATCCCCCGCATCCGCGGCTGCTCGACCTGGCCGACGAGCTCGGCCTCTGGGTGATCCTGGAGTGCGACCTGGAGACCCACGGCTTCGAGCCGGGTGGCTGGCGGGACAATCCGAGCGACGACCCGGCCTGGCGGGAGGCGATGCTCGACCGCATCGAACGCACCGTCGAGCGGGACAAGAACCATCCGTCGATCGTGCTGTGGTCGCTGGGCAACGAGTCAGGAACCGGGCAGAATCTGGCCGCGATGGCGTCCTGGGTGCATGGCCGCGACCCCGACCGGCCGGTGCACTACGAGGGCGACTACACCGGCGCGTACACCGACGTGTACTCGCGGATGTACTCCTCGGTTCCCGAGACCGCGTCGATCGGCCGCGACGACTCCGGCGCGCTGCTGTTCGGCTGTTCGGCGTCCGAATCGGCGCGGCAGCGCTCCAAGCCGTTCCTGCTCTGCGAGTACGCCCACGCGATGGGCAACGGCCCGGGCGCGCTCGATCAGTACGAAGAGCTGGTCGAGCGGTATCCGCGGCTGCACGGCGGGTTCGTCTGGGAATGGCGCGACCAGGGAATTCGCACGCACACCGCCGACGGCATCGAGTTCTTCGGCTACGGCGGCGACTTCGGCGAGGTGGTGCACGACGGCAACTTCGTGATGGACGGCATGGTGCTCTCCGACGGAACCCCCACCCCCTCGCTGCACGAGTTCGCCCAGGTCGCCGCGCCGTTCGCGATCGAGGTGGCCGACGTGCTCACGATCCGCAGCCGGCGGCACAGCGCCGACTCGGCGGACGTGGTGTTCGCCTGGTCGGCCGAGGCCGACGGCGAGCCGCTGGCCTCCGGCGAGTTGGACGTGCCCCCGCTGGAACCCGGCGCATCGGTGGCCGTGGCGCGTCCGACGCTGCCCGAACTGCCCGACGGCGCAGGCGAGCTGTGGCTGAACGTGACGGCGCGGCTGGTCGCGCCGACCGCGTGGGCGCCGGCCGGCCACCCGCTGGTGACGGCCCAGGGCCTGATCGCGCGGGCGCCGGAGGCGACCCTGCGATGGTCGCCGGCACCGCGCGACCCGGCCACCGGCGGACTCGGGCCGGGGCTGCCGGACATCCTCGGGCCCGCCCGGTTCGAGGCCGGACGCCTCGTCGAGTTGGCCGGCGAACCGGTCCGTGGACCTCGGTTGGCGTTGTGGCGGGCCCCTACCGACAACGACCGCGGCGCCGCGTTCGGCAGCTACCAGGACGCCGACCCCACCCTGCCGCCGTGGCGCGCCACGCCAGCCCCACCCTGGGACGTCCGCTGGCGGGAGGCCGGCCTGGACCGGATGGTCCCGCGGGTGGTGTCCGCGTCCGGGTCGGCGAGCCGGCTGCGGGTCCGCACCCGGTGGGCGGCGGCGAACTCACGTCTCGCCGTGGTCTGCGACGAGCACTGGTGGCTCGACGAGCGCGGCCTGGCGCTGGTCGTCGAGTTGGAGCCCAGCACCGGGTGGGACCTGATCTGGCCGCGGCTCGGCGTCCGCTTCGACCTGCCGACCTGCGTCGACGGTGCCTCCTGGTTCGGGACGGGGCCGCTGGAGTCGTATCCGGACAGCCTCCGGGCCGCCCGGGTGGGCCGCTTCAGCGCGGCGCTCGACGATTTGACCGTCGGGTACGCACGTCCCCAGGAGAGCGGGCACCGCAGCGACCTGCGCTCGCTGACCGTGCGCCGATCCGGGGCCGACTGGCTGCGCATCGACACCGGTCCGGACGCCGCGGGCCGGCTTCCCGGCTTCACACTCACGCCGCACACCGCCGAGGAGGTCGACCGCGCCGAGCATCCCCACGAACTGCCGCCGTCGACTGCCACCCGGCTGTATCTGGACGCGGCCCAGCACGGCCTCGGCTCGCGGGCGTGTGGTCCGGACGTGTGGCCGGCGCAGGCGCTCGCCCCGCGGGCGGCGTCCCTGCGGCTCCGGTTCGCCCCCGGCTGAGGTGGCCCGTGCGGCGCTGCGTCCGTTACAGGCCGAGCAGGGTCTGCAGTTCGCCGACGCTGTGCACGACCGCGGTCGGTTCGGCGGCACGGAGCTCCTCGGCGCTCGCCGCTCCCCAGGTGACCCCGATGCCCCGGACACCGGCCGCCCGGGCCGCCTGCATATCGACGATGGCGTCCCCGACGTAGACGGCGTCCGCGGCGTCCGCACCCATCTGGTTCAGGGCATGCAGCAGCGGCTCGGGCGAGGGCTTGTGGGTGGCGGTGTCCTCCTCGGTAACCAACAGCGGGATCTGCCCGGTCAGGCCGACGCACTCCAGGCTGACCAGGGCCGATGCGTGCCGCTTGGACGTGACTACCCCGAAGGGTCGGCCGGACGCCCGCAGTCCCCCGATCAGGGCACCGACCCCGTCGAAGGGCCGCACATAGGCCTGGTGGTTGGCCAGGTTCCACTCCAGGTAGCGCGCGGTCAGTTCGTCGGCCACCTCCGGCGCCAG
>CALMIQ010000529.1 GCA_937863965.1 uncultured Micropruina sp. | reverse complement strand
ACCACCGCACTGCGAACCGCCGCAGCCCTATGCGCCCTGGGGCTCATCGCGGCAGTGGGCGGGTGCACCCGGGCGAACGATTCGTCCGTCACCACGCTGAACTTCTTCCAATTCAAGGGCGAGGCCCTGAACGACTTCAACGAGATCATCGCCGAGTTCGAGGCGAAGAACCCCGACATCAAGGTGGTGCAGAACCAGGTCGCGGACGCCGATACGACGATCCGGACGCTGCTGGTCAAGGACCGCACCCCCGACGTGATCACCCTCAACGCCGGCGCCAACTTCGGCGGCCTGGCGAAGGCCGGCGTGTTCCACGACTTCACCGGCGACCCGCTGGTCGACCAGATCAACCCGGCCGTCCAGGAGATCCTCGCCGACCTCGGCAACAAGTCCGGCGAGATCAACTCGCTCGGCTACATCAACAACGCCAACGGCATCATCTACAACGCCAAGATCTTCGCCGAGCAGGGCCTTCAGGTGCCCACCACCTGGAACGAACTGGTCGAGGTCTGCGACAAGCTGAAGGACGCCGGCATCACGCCGTTCTACGGCACGCTCGCCGACTCGTGGACGACCCTGCCGTCGTTCAACGGGCTGGGCGGCTACCCCGCCGTCCAGGACGACTTCTTCGAGCAGATGCGCGCCCAGGGCGTCAACGTGGGTCCCGACTCGCCGGTCTCGTTCGAGAAGAACTTCGCCACCGCGATGAGCCAGCAGCAGAAGCTGTTCAGCTACGCCCAGGACGGCTACCGGGGACGCACCTACGACGACGGCAACGCGGCGTTCGCGCGCGGTGAGGTGGCCATGCTGATGCAGGGCATCTGGGCGCTCAGCCCGATCAAGGAGATCAACCCCGACATCCGGGCGTCGATCTTCCCCTACCCGAGCGCCGAAGGCGGCCCGGACGATCGGCTGCTGGTCTCCGGCGTCGACGTGACGGTCACCATCGGCCGCAACACCCCGCACAAGGAGCAGGCGCTGCGTTTCGTCCACTTCCTGTTCGAGAAGGACGTGATCGAGAAACTGGCCGCCTCACAGAACATGATCCCGTCGCTGAAGGGCGCCCAGCTCAGCTCCGAACCCGCGCTGCAGGCGGTCAAGCCCTACTTCGATCAGGGCCGCATCACCGGCTTCATCGACCACCAGATCCCGCCGAGCATCCCGCTCGCGGCGACCGTTCAGCAGTCGCTGTTCGACGGCAACACAGCAGCCGCCCTGGCCACTCTCGACAACGAGTGGCGCAAGGTCGCGGCGCGCACGATCCCCACGAGCGGAGAGTGAGATGAGTACGACGACCCGGACCGCACGGGCCACGGCCACCGAGGCCGCCCCGATCGCCCCCAAGAAGCGCCTGGCGCTGCCGACGTACTACTGGATGGTGTGGCCGGCGGTGATCGCCTTCGCCTTCTTCCACACCGTTCCGGTGCTGGTCGGCCTGTTCTTCAGCTTCACCAACTACGCCGGCTACGGCAGCTGGAACTTCGTCGGGTTCTCGAACTACGTCAACCTGTTCCGCGACGACCGGGTGCTGAACGCCTACGGCTTCTCGTTCTGGTTCGCGATCCTGGCCACCATTCTGACCAACGTGCTGTCGCTGGCGATCGCGCTCGGCCTGAACGCGAAGATCGTCGCCCGGAACTTCTGGCGGGGCATCTTCTTCGTCCCCTACGTGCTGGCGATCCTGATCGTCGGCTACGTGTTCCAGTACCTGTTCTCGAACTCGCTGCCGAAGATCCTGGCGAGCATCCCGGTCTTCCGGGACAACATCCTCACCGACCCGACCTGGGCCTGGCTGCCCATCGTTCTGCTGGCCGTCTGGCAGTCCTGCGCATTTGCGATCATCATCTACCTCTCTGGTCTGCAGACGATTCCCGCCGAGCTGTACGAGGCGGCGTCCCTGGACGGCGCCGGCGCCTGGAAGCAGTTCACGGCGATCACGTTCCCGATGATCGGGGCGTATTTCACCATCAACATGGTGCTCAGCCTCAAGGGCTTCCTGCAGGTCTTCGACCATGTGGTGGCGCTCACCAACGGCGGGCCGGGCACGGCGACCGAGTCGGTCACGCTGCTGATCTTCCGGGGCGGCTTCTCCGGCGGAGAGTTCGCCTACCAGACCGCCAACGCGGTGATCTTCTTCATCGTGATCACCCTGGTCTCCCTCATCCAGTTCCGAGTCCTTCAGCGTCGAGAGGCGGACTTCTGATGACCACCACGACCGCGACCCCCGTCACCACCATCGGCAAGAAGCGGCGCTCCCCGGGCCGCACCGACGACGACACCCGTCCGACCAACTGGTGGGTCACCGCCCTGATCGCGGTGTGCTCGCTGACCGTCCTGATCCCCGTCTATCTCGCGGTGGTCGTTGCGCTGAAGACGCCCGACCAGCTCGACCAGGGCACCGGATTCGAGCTGCCGACCAGCATTCGCTGGGAGAACTTCGCCGAGGCCTGGGAGCGGACGGCGTTCCCACAGGCGCTGCTGAACACGGCCCTGATCACGGTGTTCGCGGTGATCTTCACCCTGTTGTCGAACTCCGTGGTCGCCTACGCACTGGCGCGGCAACTGCACCGTCCCTTCTTCAAGGGCGTGTACTTCTACTTCCTGGCGGCGCTGTTCATCCCCTTCCCGATCATCATGCTGCCGGTGGTGAAGCAGTCGGCGCTGCTCAACCTGGACAACCAGCTCGGCCTGATCATCCTGTACACGGTGTTCGGCCTGTCGCTGAACGTGTTCATCTATACCGCCTACATCCAGTCGATCCCGCTCGAGCTGGAGGAGGCCGCCCGGGTGGACGGCGCCAGCACCTGGGGCGTGTTCTGGCGGGTCATCTTCCCGCTGCTCACCCCGATGAACGCCACCGTCGGCATCCTCACCTGCGTGTGGGCCTGGAACGACTTCATCCTGCCGCTGGTGGTGCTGACCTCGCCGGACGCCCGCACGCTGCCGCTGGCCAACTACGTCTTCCAGGGCCAGTTCAACACCGACTACACGGTGGCCTTCGCCTCCTACCTGATGGCGATGGCGCCGCTGCTGCTGGTCTACGTGTTCTCGCAGCGCTGGGTGATCTCCGGGGTGACCCGCGGCTCGATCAAGTGAGGACGCCGCCGGGGCGGGAGCAGCCGAGCCGCGCCCGCCCCGGCGTCAGGCCCCCGGGCTCAGTTGGACGACCCCTCGAGGATGGCCCGCGCCGGGACGATGCTCGGCTCGCCGGGATCGCTCAGGGCGGCCGCGCCCCGCACCACCACGCCCGCCTCGAAGGTCCAGTCGCCCCGCACTCTCAGGCCGGACGCCCCCGCGAGCGAGGGTGCACCCGCGGGGAAGCGTTCGGTGAAACCGGCGATCGTCTTGTAGTACCGGCTGTCGAGATCGACCAGGGGTGCCGGGTCGGCGGCCCGGGTCAGCCGGAACTCGGCGCTCAGCTCGTAGACGTCCGACCGCAGCAGCAACAGATCGTCGGTGGTCTTGACCGGAACGAACCGTTCCCGCCCGACGCCGATCGCGGTGGCCCCCGCGAACACCTCGATCGCGGCCCCCATCGCCGACTCGATCTGGATCACCCGGGTCGAGGACGGATCGGCCGGGTCGACGGTCTTCTCGTTCCTGATCAGCGGCAACCCGAGCACGCCGTCCCGCTCCGCGAGCGTTCTCGCGAGCGTGGGCAGATGGAACCACAGGTTGTTGGTGTGGAAGTACGGGTGCCGGAACTCGTCGGTGAAGTGGTGCAGTTCGTCGGCCGCGGTCTGGGCCGTGTCGCGCAGGATCAGTCGCCCGTCCGCCTTGCGGATCGCCAGGTGTCCGCCCTTGCGGTCGGCGGCGGTCCGCCGGCAGATCTCGGCGGCGTACGGCGCACCGCCGGCCGCGAACCAACCCGCGATCCGCGCGTCCGGGGCCGCGCCGAGGTTGTCCGCGTTGGAGACGAACGCCTGCTGGTAGCCGGCGTCCAGGAGCCGGCCGAGGACGCCGGAGGCCAGCAGTGCCGGGTAGAGGTCGCCGTGACCGGGCGGGCACCACTCCAGCGCAGGGTCCGCCGGCCATTCGACCGGCGTCAGATCGTCGGCCCGCAGCTTCGGCTCGGAGTTCTGCAGGAAATCCAGGCCGAGGCCGTCGACCTCGAGGCCGGGATACCGCTCCAGTGCCGCCAGTGTGTCGTCCCTCGTGCGGAAACTGTTCATGAAGAGCAGCGGCAGCCGGACGCCGTACGCCCGGCGAGCGCTCAGCACCTGCTCGACGGTGATGTCGAGGAAGGACCTGCCGTCGCGTACCGGCAGCAACGACTTGGCGCGGTCCATGCCCATCGACGTGCCCAGCCCACCGTTGAGCTTGATGATCGCGGTCGTCGCCAAGCCGGCCGCGGCCGCGGCGTCGTCGATCTCGATCGAGTCGAGCAGCTCCGGAGCGGTCAGCGGCTCGATGGAGTCCTCGCGGATGACGCCGGTCGCCCCGTCCTCCAGCTGACGGTAGTAGTGGGCGAAGACCTCGATGGCCTGGTCGGCGACGCCGGCGTCCCGCATCTTCGCTCGTGCCGACGCGAGTCCCCGGTCACTCATCGGTCGGCTCCCGCGAGTCGGCGTGCTCCCGCGGAGGGGACGCCCACGAAGTGGCTGGGTGGGCCGTAGCCGGCGCCGGCGAACGCCGCACCGATCGCAGCCGCGACCCGATCGCTGCTCCCGGCGTCGACCAGCGCGATGATGCAGCCGCCGAAGCCGCCTCCGGTCATCCGGGCGCCGTGGGCGCCGGCGTCCTTGGCGACCTGCACGGCGAGATCGACGGTGGGCACGGTGATCTCGAAGTCGTCCCGCATCGAGGCGTGCGAGGCGTCCAGCAGCGGCGCCAGGCCGAGATAGTCCTTCGCGACCAGTCGTTCGACGGCGTCCAGAACGCGCCGATTCTCGGTGAGCACGTGCCGCGCACGCCTGCGCAGCACCCCATCGTCCAGTTTCGCCAGCGCCGCGTCGACGTCGTCGACGTCGCGCAGGGCCGGCACACCCAGAACGCGCGCGGCGGTCTCGCACGAGGTGCGACGCGCGGCGTACTCGCTGTCGACCAGGGCGTGCGGCGTCCGGGTGTCCAGGACGAGCAGCTCCAGCCCCGCTCGGGCCAGGTCGAGCGGTACCTGCCGCGCCTCGAAGGTGCGGCAGTCGAAGAACAGGGCGTGACCGGCCTCGCACAGGGTCGAGGCGGCCTGATCCATCTGCCCGGTGGGCGCACCCACGAACGCGTTCTCGGCACGGCGGGCGAGCCTGGCCCGCTCCATCGGCTCGATCGCCAGCCGGTTCAGATCGGCGAGCGCCGCCAGGACGGCGCACTCCAGCGCGGCCGAGGACGACAGGCCGGCCCCGATCGGCACGTCCGAGCTCAGCACCAGGTCGGCGCCGGCGAGCCGGTGGCCGGCCTCCTCCAGGGCCCAGGCCACGCCGGCCACGTACGCCTGCCAGCCGGACATCCCCGGCACCAGGTCGTCGCTGGTGAAGGTCTCGGTCATCCCCGTGTTGAGCGTGGTGACCCGCCAGCGCTGGTCGTCGCGGATTCCGGCGGCGACGGTGACGCGCTGCCGCAGTGCGAACGGCATCACGAACCCGTCGTTGTAGTCGGTGTGCTCCCCGATGAGATTCACCCGGCCGGGGGCCGCCCAGGTGCCGTCGGGGTCGCGTCCGACCAGGTCTCTGAAGGCCCCCTCGACCAACCGGGCGGCGTCTCCGCTGACGTCGTTGACCATGAGATGCTCCGTTCTACCGTTCGGTGCGGGCGCGCCACGCGCTGCGGACCATGTCGTCGACGCCGTGCCTCATTCGCCAGTCGAGGTCGCGTGCCGCCAGCCGGCCGTCGGCCACGATGATCGCCGGATCACCGGGACGCCGCGGCCCGACCGCGGGAGTGAACCCGATCCCGGTGACCCTGACGACGGCGCTCATGATCTCGCGCACCGACAGGCCGGACCCGCTGCCCAGGTTGTAGACCGGCGCGAGCTCGCGTCCGGCGTCCAGGGCCTGGGCGGCCGCCACGTGCGAGATCGCCAGGTCGGCCACATGAACGTAGTCGCGCACACACGTGCCGTCGGGCGTCGCGTAGTCGTCCCCGTTGATGGAGGGCGTCCGCCCCGCCAGTAACTGGTCGAAGACGATCGGGAAGAGATTGTGCGGGCTGGTGTCGTACAGTTCGGGTGCCCCGGACCCGACCACATTGAAGTAGCGCAGGGACGTGTGGCGCAGGTTCGCCGCCCTGCCCTCGTCGGCCAGCAGCCACTCGCCGATCAGCTTCGACTCCCCGTAGGGCGACTCGGGCCGGGTCGGGCTGCTCTCTGTCACCAGGTCGGTCTGCGGGGTTCCGTACACCGCGGCACTGGAGGAGAACACCATCTCGTCCACCCCGTGCCGGGCCATTCCGTCGAGCAGGGTGAGCATGCCGGTCACGTTCTGGGTGTAGGTGTGGCGCGGTCGCGCCATCGACACCCCGGCGTACTTGAACCCGGCCAGATGCACGACCCCGCTCACGGCGTGGCCGCCGAGCGCCTCATCCACCGCGGCCGGGTCCACCACCGACCCCACGATCAGCGGCACCGACGCCGGAACGAACGCGCGATGCCCGCTGGACAGGTCGTCGATGACCACGCAGTCCATGCCCGCGCCCAGGAACGCCCGCACCACGTGCGAGCCGATGTAGCCGGCCCCGCCGGTCACCAACCAGGTCATCGTCCACTCCTCGAGGCTTGGCCCCGGCCAGGCGGCCCGCACGACACCGGACTCCGAACGCTACACGAGTACATACTCCCCTACAACCAGATACGGTCTGCTGTTCGAAGAGGCCGCTGCGCGTGCTTGCAGGACTCCGCCACTCGCGTAGATTGGGCGGTCCTGGAGCACCTCGCGAGAGAATACGGCGAGGTTGCGGTGACAGTCAGGGTTGACCGCAGGGAGGAGTCTGACATGTCGGAGGCCACTCCGGCCGTCTCACGTACGGTCGTCACCCGTGCTGACGTCGCCCGCTACGCCGGGGTCAGCAGCGCGGTGGTCAGCTACGTGGTCAACGACGGTCCGCGTCCGGTCGCCCCGGCAACCGCCGAGCGGGTCCGCCGAGCGATCGAGGTGCTGGGCTACCGCCCGAACAGCAGCGCACGCGCCCTCCGCCGCGGCGTGAGCGACACCATCGGGCTGGTCATCCCCGATTCCAGCAACCCGTTCTTCGCCGAACTGGGGTTGGAGATCCAGCGGCTGGCCGCGATGAGCGACCGGGCCGTCCTGATGGCCAGCACGATGGGCAACCGGCGGCAGGAGCAGCGCATCCTGGAGGACCTGCTGGGGCGCCAGGTCGAGGGCATGATCGTCCGCGGGGACTCCTCCCACCGCGATCCGCTGGCGAACCTGCGCGTCGACGTCCCGTACGTGCTGGTGGACACCATGGTCCCCATCCCCGGCCAGCGCTCGGTCGGCTCCGACCTGCGTCAGGGCGCCGACATGCTCGTCGAGCACCTGATCACCGTGCACGGCCTCACCCGGGTCGGCCTGATCATGGGCGAGGATCTCAGCGGGCTCGCCGATCCCCGTGAACTCGGCTGGCGCGACGCCCAACTCCGCCACGCACTGCCCGAGGGGCCGATCGCCCGCGGGGTGTTCAGTCGTCCGGGCGGCTATGCCGCGATGCGCCGCATGATCGCCTCCGGCAAGCTGCCCCAGGCGGTGTTCGCGTCGTCCGACCTGCAGGCGATCGGCGTCCTCCGGGCCCTGCACGAGGCCGGACTCGGCATCCCCGGGGACATCGCCGTGGTGACCTTCGACGGCAGCATCGAGGCGGAGTACTCCTGGCCCGCGTTGACGGCAGCCCGGCAGCCGATCGCCGACATCGCCGCCGAGGCGTTCCGGATGATCACCGAGAGCACCGAGACCGGCGAGGTGTTCCACCTGTTCCCCACCGAGCTGATCCTGCGCAGCTCGTGTGGCTGCAGCACCACCTGAGACCCGATCCTTCGAAGGGAGTCGACGTGACCGTCGATACGTGTGTCGTCCTGCGTTCTGCTGGTGTGTCCGTCGTGCTCGACGTGACCGGCGGCCGGCTTCCGGCCATCGTGCACTGGGGAGCCGACCTCGGCGCCCTCACGCCGGACGACGTGGGCACGCTGATCCGGGCGGGCGTCCGGCCGGTGGCGTCCAACCTCGTCGACGAACCCGCCCGGCTCGCGGTGGTTCCCGAACACTGGACGGGCTGGGTCGGCCGACCCGGCCTGAGCGGTTCCCGGGGCGGCCGCGACTGGTCGCCGCGGTTCACCACCTCGAGCCTGCGGGTGAACGACTCGCCCGCAGGTGGCCGGCTGGTCGAGGCCGGCGCCGGCTCCGTCGAGGTGGTCGCCCGCGACGACGCGGCCCAACTCGAACTCACTCTCCGGATCGAGCTGACCCGCAGCGGGCTCGTGCGCAGCCGGGCCAGCGTGACCAACCTCGGCGCGGATCCCTATCAGCTGGACGACCTGGTGCTCGCCTACCCGGTGCCGCAGGTGGCCTCCGAGATCCTCGACCTGGCCGGGCGGTGGACCAAGGAACGGGTGCCGCAGCGGCATGCCTTCACCGTCGGAACCCACCTGCGGGAGAACCGCAAGGGCAAGTCGGGCCCCGATTCCGCCTACGTGCTGCACGCCGGAACGGCCGGCTTCGGCTTCGCCGACGGCGAGATCTGGGGCGTGCACACCGGCTGGAGCGGGAACCACACCCACTACGCCGAGCGGCTGTACACCGGCGATCAGATGCTCGGCGGTGGCGAACTGCTGCTGCCCGGTGAGGTGATCCTGGGTCAGGACGAGAGCTACACCTCGCCGTGGCTGTACGGCTCCTACGGCGTCGGCCTGGACGCCGTGGCGCACCGCTTCCACCGCTTCCTGCGGGCCCGGCGCAACCATCCGTCGGTGGACCGGCCGGTGACCATCAACGTCTGGGAGGCGGTCTACTTCGACCACCGGCTCGACAAGCTGCTGGCGCTGGCCGAGGCGGCGGCGTCCGTCGGTGTGGAGCGGTTCGTGCTCGACGACGGCTGGTTCGGCGCCCGGCGCGACGACCACGCCGGGCTGGGCGACTGGACGGTGGCCGCCGACGTCTGGCCGAACGGGCTGCACCCGCTGGTCAACCGGGTGAACGAGTTGGGCATGCAGTTCGGGCTGTGGTTCGAGCCGGAGATGATCAACCCCGACTCCGACGTCGCCCGCGCGCACCCCGACTGGGTGATGGCCACCGGCGACCGCTGGCCGCTCGAGGCGCGCTTCCAGCAGGTGATCAACCTCGGCATTCCGGAGTGCTACGCGTACATCCGGGACGCGATGATGGCGATCCTCGACGAGTACAACATCGCCTACATCAAGTGGGACCACAACCGGGATCTGATCGACGCCGGCACCGCGCCCACCGGGCGTCCGGGCGTGCATGAGCAGACGATCGCCTACTACCGCCTGGTCGATGAGCTGAAGGCGGCCCACCCCGGGCTGGAGATCGAGTCCTGCGCCGCGGGCGGCGGCCGCGTGGACCTCGAGGCGATGCTGCACTGCGACCGCATCTGGGTGTCGGACTGCATCGACCCGCTGGAGCGGCAGCAGATGAACCGCTGGACGCAGCAGCTGCTGCCGCCGGAACTGCTCGGCTCGCACATCGCGTCCGGAGCCTCCCACACCACGGGCCGCTCGCACACGCTGAACTTCCGCGCCGCCAGCGCCGTGTTCGGGCACCTCGGCATCGAGTGGGATCTGACCAGGGCGAACGCCGACGAGCTGGTCGAACTGGGCGCCTGGGTTGGCTTCTACAAGGAGAATCGCTCGCTGCTACTGAGTGGCGACCTGATCCGCATCGATGATCCGGACGAGACGATCTCGGCCCAGGCGGTCGTCGCCCCCGATCGCAGCCGGGCCATCTACTCCTTCGCCGAGGTGGGCCGATCGATCGTGACGTTGCGCGGACGGCTGCGGTTCTCCGGGCTGGACCCGAACCGGCGCTACCGCGTGACGCCGGTGCTGCTGGAGCATGCCCCGGTGGTGAAGCCGCCGGTCTGGTGGGGAGTCGAACCCGACGGCTCCAGCGAGTTCGACCACCTCGCGGCCGGCACGGCTCCCGGTCTGCGCCCGACCGAGGAGTTCGGCGTCGAGTTGACCGGGGCGGCCCTCGCCACCGTGGGCCTGACCCACGCGCCGACCCATCCCGAGACCGCCATCCTCTACCTGGCCGAGGCGGTGGACTGAGGACGTCGAACGCCCGATTCCGAGAGTTATCCACAGGTAGGCGAATTGATCGGCCCATTCGGCGGCGATGCGCCCTAGCGTGACCGCATGTCGCGCCCGTACCCGCTGATCGTCGTCCTGGCCGTGCTGCTGACCGGCTGCACCGGTGACCCGCCGGCGCCGCGTCCGCCGGTCAACGCGCCCGCCCTGCCCGCCGACGTGTTCCCCGCGCTGCCCGATCGTGGCAACGGCGTGGAGACCACCGTCGAGGCGATGGCCAGCGACGGCGAGGCGACCGTGATGGTGGCCACGGTCGAGGGCCGCACGTCGGTGCCCGTGTTCCGCTACTCCACGGACGCGGGCGCGACCTGGGCCGACGGCGCGCTCAGCGAGGCGGCGGCGTCCGCGACCCTGGTGGGCGAGCGGGCGCTCGGAATCGCCGCGGTCGGAGGGAGCGGGGCAGAGCGGCGCTGGCTGGCCGTCGGTGATTCCGACGACGTCCTGTTCGCCTGGACCAGTGCCGACGCAAAGACCTGGGAGCGGACGCCGATCGCTGGAATCGACGCCGACAGGGGGGAACGACCGCTCAGCGTCACGGGCCTCGACAGCGGTGGGTTCGTGGCGGCAGGTGGCAGGTGGCGCGACGACGTCTACCGGCCGATGGTCTGGACATCACCCGACGGCATCGCCTGGACGGCCCGGAAGGTTCCCGGTGAGGGCGTGCTGAATGAGGTCGTGGCAAGCGGCAACAGGGTGGTGGCCGTCGGCGAGCGCGAGCTCCCCCGGGTGACCAAGGGACGTTCTCGGGTTTCGGTGCTGGCCACGTCCACCGACGGCGGCGTCCGATGGCGGCGAGTCGCCGTCGAGGAGCCCGCAACCTCCGGGAACTTCTCCAGTTCGCTCGACCACGCCGTCGCGACGCCGACGGGATTCGTGGTGGGCGGCAGCTACTACGACGCCCAGACCCGGGGCTACCGCCCGCTGCTGCTGGGCAGCCGTGACCTGACCTCGTGGAGGCCGACCCCCCGGCTGCCGGACGCGGGTGAGTCGTCCGACATCGACGAACTGGTGCAGATCGGCTCGGCGACCGTGGCCGCGCAACGCTCGCGCGTAGCCGGCGCTCCCGACGAGGTCCGGATCTGGTATCTGTTCCCCGGCGATCCGCAGTGGACGGCCGGGGCCGCTCCGAAGCCGGAACAGAGCGCGTGGATCACGGCCGGCGCCGGCGCCGGCGAGGTCGCCGTCTTCGCGGTCGGTGTCGACGGGAGGCCGGGACGAACCGCGGTGTGGCGCTTCGACAGCCCGGCCCGGGTCGCCGATCTGGAGGTGACGCCGCCGCCCGGCATGCGCACCAGGGTCCAACTGGGCGGACTCTTCGTCGCCGACGGCGCCCTGGCCGCGCACGGCCGCACCCAAGGTGTCTTCGTGCGCTGGGCCGCCGATGGTGCCGGGTTCGGCGCGCCCACCCCGCTCGGGCTCGCCGACGACGAGTCCGTGCAACTGGTCACCTGGAGCTCGGACGGCGGCTACCTGGCCACCGGTGAGGTCGACGGTGACCACGCCTTCACGATGCAGTCGGACGACGGCACGACGTGGCGGCGGACGGCGCCGAAGGCGTTCAACGAGGTCGCGCAGTACCACTCCTCGGAGATCAGCGACGCAATCCGGTTCGACGGACGCTGGGTGGTGGTCGGCGAGCGGAGCACCAACGGCACCGTCCGGGGCTCGGCGCTGGTGTACTCATCCACCGACGGCACCACGTGGACGCCGGGGCGTCCCACGAAGGTGACTGCGCGCGGCGACTGGTACGGCCGCCGCGATCCGCTGGACGACCTGCACGGACTGGACAACCGGTCACGCTCGATGAGGGCCGTGGCGGCCGCCGGACGGGGGCTGGTGGCTGTCGGAGAGACCGGTGACGGACTGACCGACCCCGCGGCGTGGGTCTCGCGCGACGGGCGGACGTGGCGGTTGGTTCCCCTCGACCGGGGCGACTACGTCCGGGCGCGGGTGAGCGACGTCCAGCGGGTGGGTGGGGCGCTGCTGGCCACCGGCTGGGTGCTGGCCAGGGGCGGGACGCGGACGACCCGGGCGATGTGGCGCTCCACCGACGACGGCGAGCACTGGACGCTCACCACGTTCGAGGGCACGTTCACGGAGTCGCGGACGGCTGCCGGCGGTGCGGAGTTCCTGCAGTTGGTGCTCGCCGACGGCCACCGCACCCTGACGTTGTGGCGCTCGGCCGACGGCCTCGCCTGGACGCGGTCGCCGGTGGCGGTCGGCGGGCTCGCCGACGGCATGGAGGTGTCGCTGGACGATGCGCTCGTCCACGACGGCGCGCTGCAACTGTTGCTCACCGTGCGGAACCGGCTGGACGCGGTCACCGTCGTGCAGCGGGTGCCGTTGTGAGATGCCTGTGATGCGGTCCGCTCAGCCCTGATCCACCGTCGGTGATTCGTGGTGTGGGCGTGGCGTGGGTCGAGGT
>CALMIQ010000528.1 GCA_937863965.1 uncultured Micropruina sp. | reverse complement strand
ACCGCCAGCGCGGTCAGCACCGCCGACGGGCCCGGCACCGCCGTCACCCGGACGCCCGCGGCGGCGGCCGCCGCCACCAGCCGGTAGCCGGGGTCGGAGACCGCCGGCATCCCGGCGTCCGAGACGACCACGACGCGGCGTCCGTCGAGCAGCTGGGCGATCAGCGGGTCGACCCGGGCGGCCTCGTTGCCGTCGAAGAACGAGACCACCTGGGCGGTGGGCGCGATGCCGAGCCGGCGGCACAGGTCCCGGAACCTGCGGGTGTCCTCGGCGGCGATCACGTCGGCGTCGGCGAGCGCGGCGAGCAGCGCCGGCGGGGCGCCCGCGGCGTCCCCGATCGGGGTGCCGGCCAGCACCAGCACGCCCGGATGATCCATGCGCCCTACCCTTCCACATCGCCGTCAGGTGATGCTCGGGCCGGCCGTTCCCCATCGCCCTCTAGGATGGCTCGGTGACCGAACCCAGGGCGACCGTCGTCATCGACGAGCAGACCCCGGACACACCGACCCCCGAACCCGCGCCGAACGGGCCGCCGTCCGGGCCCGCGCTGAGCCGCTGGGATCCGCCCGTTGTCCGCGACGACCTGACCACCGTCGAACGGCTGCGCGACGGCACCATGCGCGACGCCGCCGCCGGCTGGGTGGTCACCCTGTCGATCACCCTGCTCGCCTTCCTGATCAGGGTGCAGAACCTGGGCTACCCGAAGAACCTCATCTTCGACGAGACCTATTACGCCAAGGACGCCTGGACGCTGCTGCACTTCGGCTACGAACGCAACTGGCCCGACGGCGCCAACGACGCGATCGTGGCCGGCAACGTGACCGGCTGGTCGGACACCCCGGGGTTCGTCGTCCACCCGCCGCTGGCCAAATGGCTGATCGCGCTCGGCGAGCAGTGGTTCGGCATGAACGCCTTCGGTTGGCGGTTCATGGCCTGCGTCTTCGGGACGCTGCTGGTGTTCGTGACGATCCGGCTGGCCCGCCGGCTCTCCCGCTCGACGCTGATCGGCGGCATCGCCGGCATTCTGCTGACCCTGGACGGCCTGGCCTTCGTGATGAGCCGCACCGCCCTGCTGGACGTCTTCCAGGCGGTCTTCCTGGTCGCCGCGGTCGCCTGCTGCGTCGCCGACCGGGACTGGTACCGGCATCGGCTGGCGACCATCCTGGAGCGCACCGGCCGGCACGACTTCGGCGGCAGCTTCGGGCCGGTCGTCTGGCTGCGGCCCTGGCGGTTCGCCGCCGGGGTGATGTTCGGCGCCGCCCTGGGCTGCAAGTGGAACTCGGTCTTCGTGCTGGCCACCTTCGGCATCCTCAGCGTGCTCTGGGACGTCGGCGCCCGCCGGCTGGCCGGCGCCGACTGGCGGTCGTGGCTGGCGCTGCTGATCGACGGCATCCCGGCGTTCCTCCGGATGGTCGTGGTGGCCGTGCTGGTCTACCTGTCGACCTGGACGGGGTGGCTGCTCTCCACCGGCGGCTACGACCGCAACTGGGCCGCCAACAACCCCGACCACCCGTGGGTGTCAGCGTTCGGCGACCGGTTCGCCTCGCTGCTGTGGTACCACAAGGAGATCTACGAGTTCCACACCGGCGACTACATCAACAACGCCACCCACCCCTACGACGCGCACCCGGCCGGCTGGCTGGCGATGCTGCGGCCCACCGGCTTCGACGCCGTGAACGACATCGCGCCCGGCACCGACGGGTGCGTCGGCCCGGAGAACTGCATCCGCGTGATCTCGGCGATGGGCACCCCTGTGCTGTGGTGGATGGCGGCGATCGCCCTGGTGGTGTGCCTGGTCTGGTGGATCGGCGGACGCGACTGGCGCTTCGGTGTCCCCGTGCTGGGCGCCCTGGCAACCTACCTGCCGTGGTTCAACTACACCGACCGGCCGCAGTTCTTCTTCTACGCGATCACCATGGTGCCGTTCACGGTGATCGGCCTGGCGATGGTGATGGGGCTGATCCTCGGCCCGGCCGACAGTCCCGGACGCCGCCGCGGCGCCGTCATCGTCGGGGTCGCGGTCGCCCTGGTGGCGATGAACTTCGCCTGGATCTACCCGGTGCTCACCGATGAGTTGCTGCCCTATTCGCAGTGGCTGAGCCGGATGTGGTTGCGCTCCTGGATCTAGGGTCGCGTCCG
>CALMIQ010000527.1 GCA_937863965.1 uncultured Micropruina sp. | reverse complement strand
TCGTCGGGATGGTGCACCAGCACCGGCGAGCGGGTGGTCGGCCGGATCACGCCGGGACGGCTGACCTGGCGTCCGATCATCGAGTTGACCAGCGTCGATTTGCCGGCCCCGGTGGAGCCGCCGATCACCGCCAGCAGGGGGGCGTCCAGGCGGTCCAGCCGGGGCAGCAGGTAGTCGTTCAGTTGGCCGACCAGTTCGCGTCGCAGGGTCTCCGAACGGTCGCGTCCGGGCAGGTCGAGGGGCAACCTGGCCCGGCCGAGGGCGTCGGCGAGCAGCCTGAGCGAGGTCGGCAGTTGGCCAGCGCTCATGCGTCTCCCTTACCCGGGGGGCGGCCCCCATTTCGGGTCCACCCTGGAATACAGCTGCGATCCTAGTGGTGCCGAGCCCGGGCCTGCCGGCCAGTTCCCGCCGAGTCCGGCCGGGCCGGGGTAGCTGGGCGGCGGGTAGTCGACCGGACGGGCCTTGCGCAGGGTCGGCAGGCTCAGCCGCTGCCCCTGCGGGTCGTCGATCGCCAGCCCGCGCAGCGAGCGGGTCTGGTAGAGCAACTCGGTGGCGCGGGCCTGCCCGGCGGCGTCGATCACGCCCTTGACCTCGGCGTCCCGCAGGTAGGCCAGCTCGGTCAGCGTGCGCTGCAGGCTGAGCGTGGCGCGTAGCACCCCCCAGCCGCGGGTGGCCGCCACCATCAGCGCCCAGGCCCGGCGACGGACCCGCGACGTGGTCTCGGGGTCGACCGGCTGCAGCCAGCCCATCCGGACGTAGTCGGTGAGCCGGGCGCGGATCTTGCGGCTCTCGGTGAACAGCTGCCGGACGGCATAGATCACCGCGGACGCCACCAGCGGCAGCGCGACGGCGAAGTAGATCACGTAGCGCATCGGGCCCTGCGCGAAGGTGGCCTGGGAGTTGAACATCATGTGCAGCAGGGCGGCCAGCAGGAAGCCGATCAGCGGCGCCAGCACGCGGATCACCTTGCTGTGGGTGCGCAATGCCACCACCAGGCCGAGGCCGGTCATCATCGTGAACAGCGGATGCCCGAACGCCGTCCAGAATCCGCGCAGCCAGACCAGTTCGCGCACGGCGGCCTCGGCGTCGCCGGTGTTGATCTGGGAACTGGAGTACATGATCGCGCGGGCGTAATAGATGATGTTCTCGGTGAACGCGAAGCCCGCCGCGGAGAGCCCGGCCAGGGCCACCCCGTTGAGCTTGGTGACCACCTGGTAGCGCACCAGCATCGCGATGCCGAACAGCACCGTCGCCTTGGCCGCCTCCTCGACGAACGGGGCGATGTAGATCGCGGTCCGGGCGCCGGTGGTCGGGTCGCCGTCCCCGCCGATCGACAGTTGCTCCGACGCCCAGGTGTTGATGTGCAGGGAGAAGAAGGTGGCCACGGCCGCGCCCCAGCCGAGCGCGAGGTACCACAGCAGCAGCCGCTGCGGCCGGAACCGGTCGGCGATCACGAACACCACGATCCAGAAGATCAGCGTCGGCATCGCGAACCAGAACGAGTCGCGGATCGCCGAATGGTTGATGCCGGGCACCGTTCCGTCCCGGACCGGGATGTCGGCGGTCATCAGGGCGTACTGCGACCACAGGCAGGCCGCGTAGATGCCGGTGAGGACGACGCCGATCCAGGTCCACGGGTTGGTCAGGATGCGCTTGGGCAGCGGCTCGGAGACGTCCGGCTGCGACGGAATGCCGTTCAACAACCGGCGATGCCGGGCGATGGTGTCCGTCGACATGCCGGCAAGACTACCGGGCACTCGGGGCGGGTCCCCGCGGCCCAGGTCACCCCGAAGGAGCAAGCCCGGGATGACCGGCCTCCACACGCCGATGTCCGGCGTCCGGGTCAGACCCTGGCCAGCACCGCTCCGTCCGCGCCGATCATGGTGCGCCGGACGCCGTCGCCGCGCTGGTGCACAACGGACGCCACCGCGTCGCGTCCCGGCGGCAGGATCCGGACGGTCACCCGTCCGGAGTCCGCCTCGGCGATCAGCGCGCCGATGGTCTCGATGCAGTCCTGGGTGAGCGGCGTCTCGGTGGCGTGCTCGCCGAGCAGCAGGACGTCGACCCCGGCCCGGCGGCGCTCGGCGATCGCGTCGGTCAGGATCGGCCGCTGCAGCCCGGGTGACCGGATCCGGTCGCGGATCGCACCCTCGGTGACCCGCAGGTCGACCCGCAACTCCCCCAGCGGTTCGCCGGCGACGATCCGGTCGAGCAGTGGCCGGGCCTGCCGGGCGATCTCGGCGAGCTCCCGCCGACTCGCCTCGACCGCTTCCGCGTCCGCCCGGGCCTGCAGCTCTGCCCTGACGGCGTCGGCGCGGTCGAGGCGCTCGCGAGCGACCATCTGGCGCAGCACCACCCGCCAGATCACGCCGGCCACGATCGCGATGAGCGGGACCGCGAGCAGCTCGACGACGGCGTCCGGCGCGGCGCGGGTGAGGACGCCCCAGGTCAGGCCGTAGCCGAGCGTGACCGCGGCGCCGATGCCACCGATGATCGAGTTGCCGCGGGCGATCAGCAGCGCCACCAGGTAGTAGGCCAGGCTGCGCAGCCAGGAGTCCTGGACGACCGTCAGCGCCCGCAGCACCAGGACGTCGGCGGCCAGCGCGGCCGCCACCACCCCGACCGCGCGGGGCGGGGACAACGGCTGGTTGCCGGGGGCGCTGAGCAGGTAGCCGCCGATCAGCAGAACCGCGTAGGGCAGGATCCGGACCAGGTTCAGCTCGGCGAAGGCCCCGGTCAGCGCGCCCCAGGCGACGCCCAGCGGCAGGATCGCCGCCAGCGCCCAACGCGCCGTCGGGATGCCCAGCCAGGTCGCCCCGGTCCGCTTCACGGTCAGGTCGCCCATTCGAGGACCACCTCCGTCCCGCTGCCCGGGGCGGTCCGGAGTTCGGCTCGGCCGCCGTCGAGTGCGCGCATCCGGCCGAGCACGCTGCCCCGGACGCCGATCCGGGCGGGATGGACGCCGTCGGGGTCGAAGCCGCGTCCGTCGTCGCGGACGACGACCCGCAGCCGACCGGGGTGAACCCGCAGCTCGACGCCGCGGGCGGCGTCCGGGCCGGCGTGGCGGACGCTGTTGCGCAGCGCCTCCGCGGCCGCCCGGCCGAGGGTCTCCGCCACGTCGGCGGGGACGGTTCCCGGCTGGACGTCGGCCCGCACCCGGCAATCCGGGTCGATCGAGCGGACGACGGCGACCAGCTCGGCGAGCGCCTCCCGGGTGCCTCGTTGGTGTTCCTCGTCCGTCCCGGTCGACGCCGCCCGGCTCAGCAGGCCGAGCGCGGCGCGGGCCTCGGCGCGCAGCGGGTCCGGCGCCGAGCCGGAGAACGCCATGGCGGCGGTGAACACCGAGAGCAGCTCGTCGTGCACCAA
>CALMIQ010000526.1 GCA_937863965.1 uncultured Micropruina sp. | reverse complement strand
GGACCTCGTCGGCGACGTCCGGGGAGGCGACGAACCAGACGACCAGGGCGGCGTCCCCAGATCCCGGCGTTCGCCGGGCTGACGGGTGGGGCGAGGACTCCACGACGCCCGCGGCCAGCTCGACTCCGTGGCCGGCCAGCGCGGCCTCGATCTCGCCCAGCTCGATGCGCTGGCCGCGGATCTTCACCTGGTCGTCGGTGCGGCCCAGGTAGCGCAACGCCCCGTCCGGACGCCAGGCGGCCAGGTCGCCGGTGCGGTACAGCCGTCCGAGGGCGGTCTCCACGAAGCGTTCCGCGGTCAGCTCCGGTCGCCCGCGGTACTCCTGCGCCAGCTGGACGCCGCCCAGCCACAGCTCGCCGGTGACCCCGACACCGACCGGCTGCAACGCCGCGTCGAGCACGAAACAGCTGGTGTTCCAGACCGGCCGGCCGATCGGCACGCTGTGGCCGTCGGCGGCGTCCGCGGCGGTGCAGTCCCACACGGTGACGTCGACGGCGGCCTCGGTCGGGCCGTACAGGTTGGTCGGGGCCACCCCGAACCACTTCAGGCTGCCGGCGACCAGGTCGGGGGTGAGCGCCTCGCCGCTGGTGACCACGGCGCGCGGCTCCCCGGCGGCGACGGTCTCGCGGGCCGGCCGGTCGCCGAGGAAGGCGCGCAGCATGGACGGCACGAAGTGCAACACGGCGACCCGCTCGGCGACGATCAGCGCGGCGAGCGCCCGCGGGTCGCGGTGCGTGCCGGGCGGCGCGATCACCACGCAGCCGCCGACCTGCAGCGGTGTCGGTGGAGCCGGGCTCGACCACGTTGCAGCGGATGCCGCGGGCGGCCAGCTCGAGCCCGGCGCAGCGGGTCAGCGCCGAGGCGGCGGCCTTGGACGCCGCATAGGCCAGCATGCCCAGCCGCGGCACCCGGGCGGCGTTCGAGCTGATCACCACGATCGCGCCGCCGTCGCGCAACCGGGGAGCGCCCTCCTGCAGCAGGTGGAACACCCCGGTGGTGTTGACGGCGAGGTGCCGCTGCCAGGACTCCTGTGAGGTGTCCGCGAGGCCAGCGGGCTCGAGGATGCCGGCGGCGCTGACCAGGCCGTCCAGCGGTCCGGCGGCGGCCGCCCGCTGCAGGGCATCGGCGAGGGCGGCCCGGTTGCTCACATCGACCGCGACCGCCAGCGGTGCCGGTGCGCCCGCCGCCACGACCGCCGCACAGGCGCCGTCCAGGGCGAGCGAGTCCCGGTCGAGCAGGCTGAGTGCCGCGCCCTGGCCGGCCAGTTGCAGCGCCACGGCGCGACCGATGCCGGAGGCGGCTCCGGTCACGACAATGCTCCGTGCGGGGGTGGTCACACGATGATAGTAAGGGAAGGCTTACCTATGTTGTGCGCGGATCTGGTGGACGGACACCGGCGGCCTCAGGGTTGTTCGGCGAGGGTGAGCGTGGCCTGGCGGGTCTCCGCGCCGCGCCGGTAGTCGATCGTCACCTGGTCGCCGACTGCGGCGCTGACCAGCAGGAACGCGAGCGTGACGCTGGTTGCGGGGGCGGAGTTGATGCCGGTGATCACGTCGCCGGAGGCCAGTCCGGCGGCGGCCGCCGGCCCGCCCGCGGTCACCTCCTGGACGAACAACCCCGGGCTGCTGCCCAGCCGGGACGCCAGGGCGGGCGAGATCTCGGCGGTCTTCGCCCCGATCCACGGATGGGTGGCGCGGCCCCGGGTGAGCAGCTCGTCCGAGATCCGCTTCGCGGTGCCGACCGGGACGGCGAAGTTGATCCCCACGCTGCCGCCGCCGGCGACGCCGCTCTCGTTGGGCACCGTCGCGCCGGCGGTGTTGACACCCACGAGTTGCCCGTCGCAGTTCACCATCGGTCCCCCGGAGTTGCCGGGGTTGATCGCGGCGTCGGTCTGGATCGCCCCGGCCAGCACCGTCGTCCCGCCGGACGCCTTCGGCACCGGGACGTCCCGGTTCAGGGCGCTGACGATACCCGCCGTCACCGTGCCGGACAGCCCCAGCGGCGCGCCCAGCGCGACCACCGGCTGGCCGACCACCAGGCTGCGGTTGGCGTCCAGCGGAAGGCTGGGCAGGTTCGTCCGGTCGATGCGCAGCACGGCCAGATCGGTGATCGGATCGGTGCCGACCAGGGACGCCGGCAGCAGCTCGCCGTTGTTGAGCAGCACCTCGATGGTGCCGGTGGGGGCGGCGACGGCGATCACGTGATCGTTGGTGAGGATCACCCCGTCGGCGGCGACGATCGCACCGCTGCCCGATCCGGACGACCCGCCCCCGCTGGCGAAGACGGTCACCACTGCCGGCAGGACGTTCTGTGCGACCGCCACCGCGTCGCAGGAGGTCGCCCGGCCCGGCGCGAAACCGGTCGCGACCACGGCACCGACGGCACCCCCGGCCAGGGCGGTGACCAGGCCGCCGACCAGCAGCGTCCGCCAGTTCGGACCCGGTCCGGGTGAGCTGTCCGTCATGCCCTGAGAATGGCACGAGCCGTTCCGTCGGGCTGGAGAAATGCCCAGATGTCTCGACTGGTTCAGTCCGCGGTGGTCGCCGAGCAGCTCGCGAACGCCAGCCGGATCAGCGGCCCGGCTCCGCTGCCGCGGCGGCCAGGATGATCTCGGCGCAGGCCTCGTAGCCGAGTCGTCCGCTGTTGAGGCACAGGTCGTACTCGTGCGGATCGCCGAACCGGGAATCGCTGAAGAACCGCTGGTAGCGGCGTCGGGCGTTGTCCTTCTTCGCGATGTACTTCTCCGCATCCTTGGGCGCCACGCCGTCCAGGTCGACCGCGCGCGCGATCTTGCGCTTGGTGTCCGTGCTGTAGACGAAGACGCTCCGGAACCGGAGCCGCGCGTCCCGCAGGATCTTGTCCGCGCAGCGGCCGATGAACACCGCGGGTTCGACCCGGGCGGCCTCGGTGATCACGTCGGCGATCGCGCCGTACATGCGGTACGGGAGCGAGTAGAGCTGGGGGTCGAGGCTGCCCATGATGGACAGGTCGAAATACGGGCCGGACACCGCGCGTTCGTCGAAGTCGGCCAACAGGTCCGGGGACAGGCCGCGCTTGCTGGCCGCTTCCTGCAGGACGCGGGTGTCGTAGAGCACCATTCCGGTGCGCTCGCTGATGATCCGGCCGATCTCGCGGCCGCCACTTCCGAACTCACGGTTGATCACGATCGAACGGTTCATCCCAGTTCCTCCCCAGATCGAGGCCCGGCCGGCTGCCCTCCACGCTACGCCCCCGTCCTGTGGCACCGCCCGCGCTTTCCGGACGTTCGCTTGACTCAACCGCCGGGTCAGGCCACCCCCGGCGGCCTCCCAGTCACCCCGAACGGCCCCGTCACCCCGAACGGCCCCGTCACCCCGAACGGCCCCG
>CALMIQ010000525.1 GCA_937863965.1 uncultured Micropruina sp. | reverse complement strand
GCCGTCCGGGCTGGTCAGGGAGAACTCGACGGTGCCGGGCGCCAGGTCGGTGATCTCCCAGAGCCGGCGGGCGAAGCCGTCCGGGCCGCCGTGCAGGGTGTTGCCGCCCTCATTGGTGGCCAGCCGGTACTCGGTGCCGTCGAGGGTGAACCGGCCGCCGCCGATCCGGTTGGCGAAGCGCCCGATGGTCAGGCCGAGGCAGTACATCGAGTCGGCGTAGCCGGCGGCGTCCGGATGGGCCAGGACGATGTCGCGGCCGTCGACGATCACCCGGTGGACGGCGGCGCCGATGGTGAGCAGGTCGACGATCACGCCGCCGGATTCGAGCCGGACGCGCTCGACCGCGGTGTCGCCGATGCGGCCGAAATCTTTGCGCGCCGGCTCTGCGGGTCCGTCATCCCGGGCTCGACCCGGGATCTGGGTGGCCGGGTTCGCCGGGAGTCGGTTGGCCCGGGCCTGCCCAGGGATCTCGATGGCGGGGCGTCGGCTGGAACTGGAGTTCACGAGGGCTCCTTCAGATCAGGAAGAAGATGGACGGCCAGGTCGGATTGTGCCCGTGGATCAGGACCAGGAACACCACCAGGTCGAAGAGTAGGTGGACGGTGATCACGTAGGCCAGGTTCTTGGTGAGCTGGAAGATCGCACCCTGAACCAGCGCGAACGGGATGGTGAGCAGCGGTCCCCAGGACTGGTAGCCGAGCTCCCAGAGGAACGACACGAACACCATCGCCTGCAGCAGATTCGCCTGCCACAAGGGGAAATGCCGACGATAGATGGCGAACACGGTGCAGATGAAGAACAACTCGTCCCAGATGCCGACCGCGTTGACCCCGACGAAGAGCCGGGCCACCTCGCCCGGGGTGTGGATCGCGGGCCAGTTCTGGTAGACCCCGGTGCTGAGGAAGTACCACGGCAGGATCAGGTAGCCGGCCACCACCACGACGACCAGGTAGCTCCACTGGGCGCGGTTCCACCGCCAGCCGCCCCACGGGAAGGTGATCGGCTCGCGGTGGAACACCCAGCGGACCAGCACGTACGGCACCAGCACGGCACCGGACAGCACGAGGGTGAAGCGCACCATGCCGGCGTCGGAGAGGTCGGCGGCCAGGTCGGACAGGCTGAGGATCACGATGCCCGACGCCACCGCGGTCAGGTCGGGCAGCAGTCCGTCGGACAGCGTGGTGAAGTCGCACAGCCAGGCGCCGAACAGCCCGCAGGCCAGCATGAAGTAGCCGGTCAGCGGTTCCTGGAAGACCAGCAGGTACATCGCCGCCAGCCCGAGCAACACCGCGGGCAGGGTCGCCCAGGCGGAGTCCCTGGCGAAGGGCTCCTTGTCGCGGTGCGGCATGGGATGAGTCTTCCATGCCGTCCGCCCGCTCCGGCTCCTACAGCATGGTGTAGGCGGCCTGCGCGATCTGCGCCCGGGTCGTGGTTCCGGCGATGGTGTACCTGCCCGCCACGATCGTGAACGTCGCCTTGGCCTTGCGGGTGACAGCGGCGCGCAGGAACAGCCCCTCGTCCGACCGCTCGTGTTCGAAGGTGCGCTCCGCCTGGCCGCGACCCTTCCAGTCGATCGTCACCTTCACCCGTTTGGCGCCCCGCACGGTGGTGCGCAGCGTCTCGCGGTACGTCGCCGAGGTCAGCG